>NZ_JBZVGZ010000022.1:0-54361 GCF_058630335.1 Halorubrum sp. SD41 | reverse complement strand
ACAGCGACCGAGCGAGGAGCGCAGCAAGGCGCGCGAGCCGTCGCGGCTGGGGCTTTGGAGGTCGTCAGCGCAACCCGGTCGAATATTTATAAACAGCAGACAGCAACACCGCGCTCCGACTTATAAACGACAACACTCACGACGTACTACACGTACTCCCGGTATCGATCGGGAAGCACCGGTCATCGATCGACTGTTACAGGTGAGAATCTGTCAGCGACGACGCCCCGACCGTCGGTGACGCCCGCCGCGATGGGAACCTATTCGGTGCTGGGGGCCGTTTCCGCGGACAACTCGTGACCAGCGATCCCGGCCCCACGCCGCCCTCCGAACGTATCACCAGCCTCGACGCGCTCCGTGGGTTCGCGCTGCTCGGCATCCTCGTCATCAACATCCGCGTCTTCTCGATGCCGGAGCAGACCCTGCTCAACCCGAACGTCTACGGCGACTTCACCGGGCTCGACTACTGGACGTGGTTCGTCGGCCACGTGTTCGCGCAGTCGAAGTTCATCACGATCTTCTCGGCGCTGTTCGGCGCGGGCGTTCTCATGTTCATCGAGAGCAAGGAGGAGAAGGGGCAAGACGCCGTCCGCCTCCACCTCCGGCGGACCGCGGTGCTGATCGCGATCGGCCTCCTCCACGCCTACCTGCTGTGGTACGGGGATATCCTCGTCACGTACGGGCTCACCGGGATCTTCCTGCTGTTCGTCCGCGACCTCGACGCGCGTCGGCTCGCCGGGCTGGCCGGAGTCTTCCTGCTCTTTATCCCCGCGGTCGAGCTGTTCGCGGCGATCTCGATCGGCGGCGAGGCGCTCGCCGGCCAGTGGATGCCCGCGGAGGCCGCGATCCGACAGGAGGTGGCCACCTACCGCGGCGGCTGGCTCGACCAGATGAGCCACCGCGTCGACTCCTCGTTCCAGCGGCAGACGTCCGGCTTCATCGGGTCGAGCTTCTGGCGGGTCGGCGGCGTCATGCTCCTCGGCATGGCGCTGTACAAGCGGGGCGTGCTGACCGGGGAGCGGTCGACCGCGTTCTACCGTCGGCTCGTCGCGGGCGGCGCCGTCGGCGTCGGAATCGTCGTCGCCGGCGTCGCGTACATCGAGGCGAACGACTGGAGCGCGGGCGCCGCGCTGTACTGGCGGCAGTTCAACTACGTCGGGAGCCTCCTCGTCGCCGGCGGCTACGTCGGACTGATCACCCTGTTCGTCCGGTGGCGCGGCGAGGGCGTCATCACCCGCGCGCTCGCCGCGGTCGGCCGGACCGCGTTCACGAACTACCTGCTCCAGACGGTGATCGCGACGACGATCTTCTACGGGCACGGGCTCGGGCTGTTCGGCTACGTCAGCCGGGTCGAAGCGATGGGGATCGTCGTCGCGATCTGGGCGGTCCAGATAGTCCTCTCGGTGCTCTGGCTGCGCTACTTCCGGTTCGGTCCCGTCGAGTGGGTGTGGCGGACGCTCACCTACGGGGAGAAGCAGCCACTGCGGTTGAAGAGCTGAGTTCGCGGGCCGCCGACCCGCGTCGCGTTCTCCGAACTGAGACTCGCGTGGACACGTTCAACACCCTCCCGCCGAACACCCGCGTATGACCGGGTTCGACGTCCACGACCACCGCCACGAGCTGAAACAGCTCCGCGATTCGGGCGCGACGAGCCTCTGGGAGAACCGCGAGGAGATGGCGTGTCCGGTGTGCGACGACGCCTTCTCAAGGCTGTTCGTCACCCGACAGAGCGGGACGACGTTCCCCGAGAACGACGGCGCGCGGTTCTGCCTGCTGTGCGACGGCGACGCGGTCTACCTGTTCAGGCACTGAGCGCACAGGCGATCGGGTATACCGAGCGTCGGCTCCGTTGAAATCCCTTCTTCAGAGGTATGTTCGCCTGAAACGGCTGGTCGCTGAAGAGTGCTTCTTGATCGGTTGCGGGAGTACGTCGCTCAGTGTAATGGCGTAGTTGTTTATAAAGAGAAGAGCGGTGTTGCTGTCGGCTGTTTATAAGTGACCGTCGCTACTGCGGTGAGGATCTCCAAAGCCCCAGTCGCGACGGCTCGCGCGCCTTGCTGTCGTTCGAAAGGCGCGTCGCGCCTTTCGTGATGACGAGACGCCGCCGGCGTCTCGAACCACGCTCCTCAGTCGCTCGTTTCACTCGCTCCTTGCGGTGCTTACTGCGGCGTGCTTCGCCCTCGCGACTGCCCCTTTGAGTCCCACCCCGCACCGCCCCGCACCTCACGCCTCCCCAGCCTCGTCGACCGTCCTCCGCTTCGCTCCGGCCGGTCGACTCCCTCGCGGGCGGTTCGCGGTCGCCACAGGCGACCGCTCACCGGCGCGCCACCGCGATAACTGATCGCTCACTGCTACCTCTGTATTGACCGCGAACCCGAGGAAGTTGTCTCAAAACGTAGTAATCGGGACCACTTGTCTCGGTCTAATCATTTCACTGTGAAAATCTAGCAGTACTCTTTGACGACGAGCACACTAGCAACGCCGATGAGTCCCCCAACGAATAGTCGCATTGCGTGAGGCAGACTATTCTGTATATGACCAAACAACGACCGTTCTACTCCACTACCAGACACAAAGAGATTAGTCACCACTACTCCAAGAACTGCGTTTCCGATGGTAAAGACGATCCCTCCGATGAAAAACCCCATGACGACGCTTCCCGGTGTGTACTCTCTCGTCGTCAGATAATACGCGATTACTGCACAAGCAAGGGGAATCCCGACGGAAAAGACGAACCCTCCGACGGTCATTATCGGTTGTGACCATGTCTCTATGTAGGCGGTGCTTGCCGTTGGAGACATCAATTCTTGCGGAACAACAAAAAGCAAGATAGTGGTAAGCAGAAGAAACAGCGCGCCGAATACTCCGATGCCGGCACCAATTTTGACGGGTTTCTGGTGATACATATTTGGGAGTCGGTGCTATTGCGTATTGAACTAACGGCCTAGGTATCTATTGTGATACTATGCGAATCTCTAGTACCAGTCTCTAGATCGACTGTATTGAGCGCGATTGGGTCGGAATATCTCACTCGTGACGGATCGCAACTGATCCGGGGCGTCAGTCGTCGCCCAGCGGGTCGACGCCGGGGTCGGGGTCCTCGATGTAGCGCTCGGTCCACGTGCCGCGCGAGAACCACGCCACGCCGACGACGGCACCGAGGACGTTCCCGAGCGCCATGCCGACCCAGACGCCGGTCTCGCCCCAGCCGGCGACGAACACGAGGTACCCCACGCTCGCGACTCGGCCCACCCAGAGGGTGAGAATCGAGATGACCATCGCGGTCTTCGTGTTGCCGGCGCCGCGGAACGCGCCCAAGATCACCTGCGAGACGCCGATGAAGGCGAACTCCACCGACCGGATCCGGACGTACTCGACCGCGTAGGAGATGGTCTCGGGCGCGTCCGGCACGTCGCCGAGGAACGCGCCCACGATCGGCTCGGTGAACGCGACGGCGACGACCGCGACGAGGAACATCACGCCAGCGCCGGTCGTGGCGGCGAACTTCACCGCCTTGGCGGCGCGGTCGGCGCGGTCGGCGCCGAGGTTCTGCCCGACCATCGTGTCGATGGCGCGGCCGAGCCCCATCGCGGGGAGGAAGACGAGCGAGATGAGGCGGTTGCCGAGCCCGTAGGCGGCGACGACGGGCGGCGAGAAGGTGACGATCATCGCGGTGAGTGTGATCATCGCGAGCGCGCTCGTCGTCTGCTCGACGCTGGAGGGGAGCCCGAGCCGGAAGATGTCCCGGATGAAGTCGAGGTCGGGCGCGAGGTGGCCGAGCGTCACGTCGGGGCCGTAGCCCGTCCCGAACAGGATCCAGAGCCCGATGGCGGTCGCGACGCCGCGCGAGAGGATCGTCGCGAGCGCGGCGCCCTGAATGCCGATCCCGGTGACCCCCGTCGCCGAGAGCAGGGTCGCCTCAAGCGCGACCGGGTCGAGCGCGGCGAGGCCGGGCACCGCGGCGAGCCACTCGAACAGGGGGTTGCCGTCGAACCCGAAGATGAAGAACGGGTCGAGCAGGACGTTCAGGAGGACGGAGACGAACATGACCGCCATCGGCGTCCGCGTGTCGCCGTAGCCGCGCATCAGCGCCGAGAAGACGAAGAAGCCGAACATCAGGGGGATCCCGGCGAAGATCACCTCCATGTAGTCGGCCGCGAGCGGGATCACCGTCGCCGCGGTCTCGGCGTCGCTCGGTAGGACCTCGAGGGCGGGTCGGGTGTAGAAGTACCCGCCGATCCCGATGAACACGGACAGCACCGAGACGGTGAAGATCGTCTGTCCCGCAACGAGCCCCGCGGACCCGTCGCCGTCGGCGCCGGTGTACTGCGCGACGAGGATCGCGCCCGCGGTCGTGAAGCCGCCGGCGACCGCGATCAGCAGGAAGATGAGGGGGAACGCGAGGCTGATCGCGCCGACGGCCTCCGCCGAGAGCCGGCCGAGGTAGAGGGTGTCGACGATGTTGTACGTCACCTGTAACAGCTGGATGACGACGATCGGCCACGCTAAGCGGAACAGCGGTCGGAGGAGGCTCCCCTCGGTGATCGACTCGTCGTCGAGCGGGCCGTCGTCGTCGCCGGGCGCGTCGCTGCGCTCGTCGGCCTCGCGGCGGTCGGCGGCGTCAGCGGACGTGTCGTCGGGCCCGTCGGAGGAGTCCGACGGATCGGAGGGGTCGGCAGCGGGCTCGTCGCTCACTGCCGTACAAACGCCGGGGGCCTTCTATCAGGCTTCCGATCCGATCACCGCCCCGCCCCGCCGCCGCCCCGGTCGTCCCGGTCGTGCCGGGCGCCGTCATCGTTCGACGGGGCGGAAGCGTCGGTTCCGGGCCGGTCCGAGCCCGCGGCGTCGTCGTCGCTGAGGTCCGGGGTGGCGGCCGCGGACGCGTCGGGATCGACGCCCTTCGACGTCCCGGATCCGGCCTCGACGCGAGCGACGCCGGAGGTGTCGTCGAAGACGAGGTGCCGGTGCGGGTACGCCATCGTGACGTTCGCCTCCGGATCCCCGAGCCGCTGGCGTATCTTCGTGTTCACGTCCGACTGGACCTTCGCCAGCTTGTACGGCTTTTTCACCCAGTAGCGGAGCCGCAGGAGGATCCCGTTGTCGCCGAACTCGTGGAGCCGGCAGTCGGGGCCCGCCATGTACCGCGCCACGCCGATTCGGATGTCGGGCCCGCCGTCGATGACGGCCTCGCAGTCGCGCGCGGCGCGCTCGATACGGCGGCGCGCCTCCGGGATATCGCTCTCGTAGGTGACGAGGACGTCGATCGAGCGCCGGGTCCGCTCGTCTTCGGCCGAGAGGTTCGTCACGTCGCGCTCGCGCATCGTTCCGTTCGGGACGACGAGGAAGGTGTTGTCGAGGGTGAATATCTTCGTGTACCGGATCGTGATGTCCTCGACGAACCCCGCCGTCCCGTCCTCCAACTCGATCATGTCGCCGATCTCGAACGGCTGGTCGGCGAGGACGAACACGCCGTTGATGAAGTTGCCCACCAGCGGCGCGAGGACGATACCGATGACGGCCGAGAACACCGCGGTCCCGAGGAGGAGCTCCTCGAACTGGAAGCCGGCCGCGCTGAGACCGACGAGGAGCGCGGCGCCGATCGTCCCCGCCCGGACGCCCCGGACGATCGTCTGGGCGACGCTCTGGCGCGACACGCGGCGCGCCACGGGCCGACCGATCAGTCGGACGAGGAAGTTGGCGACGAGGACGCCCACCGCGACGGCCGCGACGACGGTCAACAGGCCCGCTCCCGGCAGGCCCGCGAGCTGAGAGCCGAGGCCGGCGAGCCGCGAGACGACCCCATCGATCGGCGTCCCCTCCGGGAAGACCATGGGAACCCGCCGTCGGCCATCCGAAAAAGGGTTTCTCCCCGCGCCGGCCGGGGCCGCGGGGACGCGGGCGCGGCGGCCGACGGCGCTCCGGACGCGCCCGCCGGGGACAACCACTATGACGCGGCTGAGCGAACGGGAGGTATGTCGCGACCCCCCGCGGATCCCACGGCACCGAGATTCGACGTCGAGCACGAGACGAGGCCGGGAGAGACGCTGATCGTCGGGTTCTCGTCGTTCGGGCTCGCCGGCTTGACGGCCGTCGACTACCTCGTCGACGACCTCGACCTTGAGGAGACCGGTCACGTCCGAATCGACGGCGCTCCGTCGATCACGCCGTTCACGAAGGGGACGCCGCGGCACCCGATCCGACTGTACACCGCCCCGGACCGCGACGTCACCGTCCTCGTCGCCGAGCAGTTCCTCCCGCCGGCGCTCGGGGAGCTGCTCGCGGACGCGCTCCTCGACTGGACCGAGGCGAACGGGGTCGGGGAGATCGCGGTGCTGTCGGGCGTTCCGGTCCCGCACGGCCCCGACGCCCACCGCACGTTCCACGTCGCCACGGAGGACTACCTGACCGCGCGCCTCGACGGCGGGGGCGACGGGGTCGACGTCCCCGCGATGGAGTCCGGGTTCCTCGACGGGGCCAACGCCGGCCTGCTCGAACGCGGCATCGACTCGCCGCTCGGCGTCGGGGTGTTCGTCACGCCGGTCCACGCGCAGGCGCCCGACGTCGACGCCGCGGTGCGGCTCGTCGACACGGCGGACGCGATCTACGACCTCGGCGTCGACGCGGCCCCGCTGGAGGCGTTCGCCGAGGCGATCCGCCGCCGGTACGAGGACCTCGCCGAGCGGATCGAAGAGCGGGAGCCGGAGGGGAGCTACGATCGCATGTACATGTGACCGGTCGGCGGTCGCCGGGGCGAGGACCACGCTCCGAAAACGCGTACAACTCGACTCATAGTAAAAAGCTATAATCCCCGCCCCCCTTCTTATGCCCATGACAGACGATCTCCGGGACACCCTCGACCGCGTCGGGGACCGATTCAACCTCGGCGAGTACGAGATCGACGCGTACCTCGCGGTGTTGGAACACGGGGAACTGACGGCGAGCGACATCGCCGACCGGACCGACATCCCGCAGCCGCGGGTGTACGACACCGTCCGGAGCCTCTCCGACCGCGGGCTCGTCGAACTCCGCGAGTCGCGGCCGATGAAGATCGTCGCGGTCGATCCGGACGAGGCGTTCGGCGACCTCCGCTCGTCGTTCGCGGAGATGGTCGACGAGCTGGAGGCGCGCTACACCGCGCCGACCCGCGAGACCGAGGCGGTGTCGCTCGTGAAGTCGCGCTCGACGATCCTCCGGTACCTCGAAGAGGTGATCGCGAACGCGGAGTACGAGCTCGCCCTGTCGCTCACGCCCGGGCTCCTCCGCCGCTTCCGCGACGAGCTCGCCGCGAAGGTCGCCGAGGGGGTCAGCGTCGAGCTGCTCGTCACGCCCGCGTCGAACGCGCCCGACCCGGCGGAGTTCGACTACCTGGAGGTCGCGACCATCGCCCGCGCGCGACGCGGGATCACCACGCCGGTCCTCGCGGTCGGCGACGGCGAGTACTCCGTGTACGCCACGCAGGACGCGCTGCGCGACGACCGCGAGCGCTACGGCGTCATCTTCAACCGCTCCGCGCTCGGCTTCCTCGTCTCCGGCTTCTTCGGGACCGTCCTGTGGACGACCGCGGAGACGCTCGCCGCCGACGGGGAGGAACGGCCCTTCCCGCGCCGCTACGCCTCGATCCGCCGCGCCGTGAAGGACGTCCGCGAGTTCGACGGCGAGGAGTTCTACGCGACCGTCGAGGGGCGCGACATCGAGACCGGCGAGGAGGTGACGGTCCGCGGCAAGGTCGTCGACGTCGCGTTCGTCGACACCGAGGAGGTGGCGTCGCTGGTCGTGGAGACCGAGGACGGCCGCGTCGAGATCGGCGGCCGCGTCGCCGCCTTGGAGGACGTCGAGGGCCAGGAGATCGTCATCGGCCGCGACGAGCCGCCCGCGCTTTGAGCCGGGTTCCGGGCCCCGGAGATCGGCGTTGAAGTACGCACGGCCCGAAGCGACCCCGTGACCGACGACACCGTTTCCGACGAGGACCGGGAGGTACCGACCGTCTCGTGCGAGCGGTGCGGCCGCGAGTGGGAGCTCGACCGCGAGGTCGACGACCTCGATCCGGGGAGCCACGCGATCGAGCAGTTCGCGCTCGACCACGAGCGCCACACCGGCCACTACCCGGACGGGGTGACCCCGTGGATCGCTCGGTGCGACCGCTGTCCCGACGGCGAGCGGTTCCTCGCCGAGCGGCCCGCGCGGCGCTGGGCGGAGACGCACGCGCGGCACACGCGCCACGACGTGCGCCTCGACCTCCCGAGGGGCGATGTCGAGGTCGTCTCGGCCGGGGAGTCTGTAGAGCGGTCGTAAATCGACGTGCTCACAGCTGCTCCGCGCGCTCTCGGGGGCGGTAGACCGTTTCGTACAGCTCCTCCCACGCCGCCTCGTCGAACCCGTCGGTTCGGACCGCTTCGAACCGCGTGAGTTCAGTCAGTACGCGACACGCTCGACACTGCGCTATCCCGTGGTATCTGCGCACCTCGACGCCGATTTCGGGGTGTTCTGCCTCCACGTCGACCTGTTCGTCTCGGGCTCGGAACTCGGCTTCCCCCCCGCAGCCCGGGCACTCGTACTCGGTCCGACCCACCGCGTCGCCGGAGTACGGAGCGGTGAGCTCCCTGTGGTAGGCGAGCGCGGACGCCAGTACCTCCCGCTCGTCCGCGGAGAGTTCGATCTCGATGGGCCCGTCCTCCCCGTCCGCGAGCGCCTCGTTGAACACCCGACAGAGCGTCTCGTATCGTTCGTCGTCGTCCCTCATCGTTCTGAACCCGTGGCGTTCCAGAGAGACGAGTCCTCCGGTCCCGAACATCGTCGCCGGCCGCCGTCACCGCACGGGGATCGCGAGGGCCCGCCACACCGACAGCGTATTTACGCCGGCGGTCCCACCGGTCCGACATGACGCTCGTCGTGGTTCCGGTCCGATTCCCTCCCTCGTCGCACTCGGCGGCGACGCTTCGAGAGGCGGCTCGCATCGCCGAGGAGCGCGACGCCGACCTCACGATCCTCCACGTCGACTTATACCAGCGCTCGGGGGGCGTCTCGCGCAGCGACCTCAAGCGCGCCGTCGAAGAGCGGATCGGCCGGATCGACCGCGCGCGCTACGTCGTCCGCCGCGGCTTCCTCGTCGAGGAGACGATCCTCGAAGAGATCGTCGCCGAGGGCGCCGACGTCGTCGTCATCGGCTCGAAGCAGGCCGGGCGGTGGCGGCGGATGGTCCAGAAGCTGCTCTCCGACCCCGACATCGACTCGTTCCTCCGCGGCGAGCTCGACTGCGCCGTGATCACCGTCGACGCCGACGGCGAGACCACGACGAACGAGGTCGACGACGACGCCGCGCCCCTTCCGGAGGACGACGACTGAGTCCCCGCGGCGGCGCGGTCCGGTCTACTCCGCGACCGCGTACCGTCGCTCGTACTCGATGACGGTCGCCACGCGCTCGGCGACCGCCTCGCCGAACTCGCGCTCGACGACGTACAGCGCCAGGTCGATCCCGGAGGTGACACCGCCGGCGGAGAGCAGGTCGCCGTCGTCGACGACGCGCGCGTCCACGACTTCCGCCCCGGACTCGCGGAGCTCGTCGATCGCCGAGGCGTGCGTGACGGCCCGCCGCCCGTCGGTGACGCCCGCCTCCGCGAGCAGCATCGACCCGGTACACACCGAGGCGATCCGCGTGCCGGCCTCGTGGTGCGCCGCGAGCGCGCGCGGCACGTCGCCCTTCCGCGCCTCCGCCCACGCGCTCGCGTCCTCGTCGCGCGCGCTCCACCCACCCCCGGGCACGACCAGCAGGTCCGGGGCCGCGGCGGCGTCCGGGTCGGGGAGCCTCCCGTCCACCCCGACGCGGGTCCCGTGGCTCGCGGTCACCGCCTCGCGTTCGTCGAGCGTGACGTAGCGGACGCGCCCGGCGCGGCCGGACCCCTCGGGGGCGTCGTCCCCCGCGTCTCCCTCCTCTGCGGCGTAGCCGAGCGCGTAGTCGAACACCTCGTAGGGGCCGATCCCGTCGAGCTCGTCGAACCCGTCGTACAGCAGAATATCGACGTTCACACCGGTCCGGAGGGGGGCAAACGGCTTGTGCGTTCCCCTCCCGACGCCGCCGCGACGCCGGTGTGGTCGGTGCCGCCTAACCGGTCGCCGCGCTCCTCTGATCACTCGTCGGCGAACGCCGACACGGGGCGCTCGACGGCGTCACCCCTCGGCGTCGAAGAGGGAGTCGACGGTGCGAGCGAAGCGGTCGACGAGCCGGTCGGGCAGGGACGGGGACACCTCGTTGAGCAGCGTCGCCGTCCGCTCCGGGCGGGCCAGCGCGACGGTCATCGGCCGGTCAGGCGACTTCTCGACGATCCCGTGGTCGGCGAGCGTCGAGACGTGCCACGACACCGTGCTCTTCGCGAGGTCGAGGTCGTCCGCGAGCGCCGCCGGCCGGGTCGGGCCGTCGGCGTGGAGCCGGACGACGATCTCGCGGGCCGTCTCCCGTCGGAGGAACGCGAGCGTTCGCCGGTCCCACGCGTCGACCGTCGGGTCGAAGTAGTGCGCGCGGCCGCCGATCCGCTCGACCGCGAGTTCGCCGTCCCGAACCAGCCGGCGGAGGTGGTACTGTGCCTGCCCGGTCGCGATATCGAGGTCGCGGCCGATCCGGTTGAAGTGGACGCCGGGGGTGTCGCGGACGTGGCGTCGGATCCGGGCTCTGGTGTCCGACATTCGTGGCTGTCCGTCCTTCCCGTCCGCGGGATAAAAGCCGCCCGTGCGGTCTCCCCGTCTGGGAACGGCGAACGGGAACGTCTTCTTATCCGTCGCTCCCTAAAGGAGAGTGTGACGCAGTCCCTTTGGGGGTCGCTCCCGGCGCTCGCGGGGTGGTCGGTAGAGGGGTCGCTCCCGATCCTGGCGGTCGTGGTCGTCGCCGGGATCGGCACGACGCTCCTCTTCGCCGTCAGCCTCGCGGCGTACCGCCGCCGCCGCCGGGCGCAGTACCGGCTGATCGCCATCGCGGTCGGCGCGCTCCTGGCCCGGTCGGTCGTGGGCGCCGGAACCGTCCTCGGCGTCGTGCCGATGCCGGTCCACCACCTCCTCGCGCACAGCCTCGACTTCCTGATCGCCGCGCTCGTCCTCTACGCCGTGTACGCCCACGCCCCCGGTGCGATCGGTGACGACGCCGCCTCCGACTGATCGGACGCCACGGGCGGAGCGAGCGTCGGGGGTCCCGAGCGCCTACTGACGGAACCTCGCGCGGAGCCCCTCGACCGCGACGTCGACGCGCGGACCGAACGCGACGCTCACGACGGCCGCGACGGCTCCGGCCGCGGTCCAGCCGAGGAGCGAGGCGACCGCGCGGCCGGTGTCGACGAACCCGCCCTCCGGCGCGAAGGCGACGCCGATCACGTGTTCGAAGACGAGCCCCCTGAACGCCCCGTTGGGAGAGAGCGCGAGCGCTCCCCCGATCCCGCTCGGCGACGCCCCGGCGGACAGCGACCCGAGCACCGCGAGGTCGCCGCCGAGGACGCCGCCGAGCAGCGCGAGGAGCGCGAGCGCGACCGCGCTCCGCCGGCTCGTCGCGACCGTCGACACCGCGGCCGACAGCGAGAGATACGCCGCGCCGAACGGGACGACGAGCGCGACGAAGCGGACGAAGAGGACCGGCGAGTCGACGCCGGAGTGCGTCGCGAAGATCCCCGTGTCCGGCGCGGCGGTGAGCCACACGTACGCGCCGACGAGCGCGAACGGCCCGCCGACGAGCGCGACGAGCGCGGCCGTCCGCGCGAGCAGCACGCCGAGGACGTACCCGGCCGCGCTCACCGGGTACGTCCGGATCACGTCGAGCTCGCCGCTCGCGACGTCGGCGAACAGCGCGCGGTAGCCGAGCACGACAGCGAGCAGCGGCACCAGGACCTCCGTCGGCAACAGCAGGTCGACGACGGCCGGCACGAACCCGGTCGCGCCCCCGCCGCCGACCGCGACCAGCCCGCCGAGGACGGCGAGCAGCCCGGCCGCGAGGACGGCGTAGCCGGGCGTCCGTCGCACCGTGACGAGCTCCCGGCGAAAGACGGTCCAGACGCCGTCGAACGGGGTACTCATCGGTCTGACACCCCCGGAACGTGGACGGAACCCTCTCCGTCCCGGTCGTTCGTCGCCTCGCCGCGCTCCCGGTCTCGCTCCCCGCCGCCGGACCGCCCGCCCTCCGCCTCGTCCGCGGCGGCCGGTGCGGGGACGCCGCCCGCGACCGCGCGGTACAGCTCGCCGACGTCGTCGACTCCGTGTCCGTCGAGGAGGCGGTCGCGGGGCCCTGACGCGGCGACGCGACCGCGGTGGAGGACGACGACGGCGTCGGCGTGGGCGTCGACGAGGTCGAGGTCGTGCGAACTGACGACGACGGCGGCGTCGTCGCCCGCGCGGGCCGCCGCCCGGAAGGCCCGCTCCCGCATCTCGGGGTCGAGCCCGCTCGTCGGCTCGTCGAGGACGACGACGTCCGGGTCGCCGAGCGTCGCCTGCGCGATCCCGAGCAGCCGTCGCATCCCGCCCGAGAGATCCTCCACGCGCTTTCCCGCCGCGTCGGCGAGCCCGACGTCCGCGAGCGCCGCGTCCGGGTCGCCGCCGCAGAGGGCCGCGTAGAACCCGAGCGTCTCCCGGGCGGTGAACCCGTCCCTGAACGGCACCCGCTGCGGGAGGTAACCGACGCGCTTCTCGGACCCGGAGCGCGGGCCGCCGCCGGGGTACCGAACGGTCCCGTCGGTGGGCTCGACCGCACCCGCGAGCACGCCGAGGAGCGTGGACTTGCCTGAGCCGTTGGGACCGACGACGGCCGTGACTCCAGCCTCGAGCGACAGCGAGACGCCTTCGAGGACCGGGACGCCGCCGTACGTGCGCGTGACGCCGTCGACCGCGGCGAGCGCGCGCTCGCTCATTCCGCCCCCTCCGCGGTCGCCGTCGAGCGCACCGAAGGCGTCACGCTGGCGTTCCCGCCCGGCGCGAGCGCGGACCGCCAGTCCGTCCGAACGGGTCCGGCTCCGGCGTTCGCACCCGTGACCGCGTCGATCCGGTCGGGGTGGTACGGCGCCGCCGCGGGCACCGGGTCGATGATGCTCCCGGAGCGGGCGCCGGGGACCGTCCCGCGGAGCCGGTCGAGCAGCCGCGCCGCGGGCGACTCGCGGACCGCGACCGCGCTCGGGTGTCGGTGGAGCGCGCCGTCGACGGGCGAGGTCGGGCGGTACGCCCGGTCGCCGGCGGCGAGCGGGCCGACGTTCGCCCCCTCCCAGTAGTTCCCGCGATCGCCGTCGGCCCACACGCGAAGCGCCCCGGCCCCGGCCGCCGCGTGGTCCGCGTTGCCGACGAAGTCGTTCGCGACGACCCGGCTGGAGGGGACCACGGTCGTCGCGCGCGCGCCGAGCTCGTTGCCGACGACGACGTTGTGCTCGTACAGCGACCCGCGGGCGCTGGTGGAGAAGCCGAGCTCGTTCCCGACCAGCGTGTTGTAGCCGAGGTACGTCCGCGTCCCCGACGCCTGGATCCCAGCGCTGGAGTTGCGGACGTCGTTCCCGACGATCGCGTTGCCGGCCGGCCGCGTCATCACGGTGATTCCGGCGAACAGCTCGTTCCGGAAGGCGTTGTCCGCGACCAGCGCGTCGCCGGTGTACATGAGGTGGATCCCGTACCGGTTGTCGACGAACGTCGAGTTCCGGACGATCGAGCCGTCCGCGCGGTGGAGATAGATCCCGTCGCGGCCCCCCTCGAACCGGCTGTCGTCGACGGTCACGCGCGACTCCATCCCGGTGATGCCCATGAACCCGGCCTGCCACTCCTCGGTCCCGTTGACGACGAGCTCGCTGACGGTCGCGTGCGAGCCCTCCCGGAGCAGGAGCCCGCTCGCGTTCGTGTCGACGGCGACGTCGTCGACGACGAGCCCCGGCGCGCCGACCGCCTTGATCCCGGCGTCGCCGTGGCCGTAGCCGAGCTGGATGTTCGTGTCCCACGCCTCGCCCTCGGGATCGCTCGACTCGCGGGCCGCCTCCGGGTCGCGGGTGCGGTTCCCCGTCCCCGCGATCCGCAGCCCGGTGAGCGCGACGTCGGGCGCGCGGACGGTGACTACCGACCCGGTTCCGTTCCCGACGACGCGCGTCGTCTCGGTCTCGTTCCCCGGAGCGCGGTTCGCCCCCGCCCCGTCCCGTCCGCTGCCCGCGCCGGCGATCGTCACGGACCGGTTCACCGTCACGGTCTCCTCGTACGTCCCGGGCGGGACGCGGACCGTCGTGTTCGGCGGCGCCGCCGCGACCGCGGCGTCGATCGTGGGGGCGTCCTCGCCGACGACGACGGAGACCGGGCGGTCCGCGCGCCGCTCCGCGGCCGCGAACCGCTCGTCCGCCGTCCGCCAGCGCTCCGGCGCGAGCGAGCGCACGACCGCCGCGGTGTCGACGTCGAACGACCGGCTCCGGACCGCCTCCCAGCCGACGACCGACCCGCCGTGGTCGTCCGCGAACGCCGCCGCGGCCTCGCGGTCCCGAAACGGGACGACGACCTCGCCCGACGGGCCCTCGGCGTCGCTGCCGACGACGTACCGGGCCTTCCCGACCGGCGTCCACCCGCCGGCGCCGCTCGCCGAGAACAGCCCCGACTCGGTCGTGCCCGGGTCCCTGTGGTCGAACGTCTCGACGTACGCGACGAGCGGGTAGCCGAACTGCCGCTCGGTCCGACCGTCCCGCTGCGAGTCGACGAACGAGGCGACCCCGTTGTAGCCGACGACGTACTGGAGCTGCGAGTAGAACACCTGGACCCGCGGGAGGGTCGCGTCGCCCGCCATCAGCGCGTCCGTCTCCGAGGAGAGCCCGAGCTCGACGGCGTCCTCGAACCGAACCGGCTCGGGGACCGACTCGCTCGGGTCGGCGGCGAACGCGCCCGCGGTCCCGACGGCCGCGAGCGCGACGAGCGCGACGAGCGCGACGCGGAGGCGACGCGACCGGGACGAGTCGGGGTCGAAAACTGCCACGCGTACGCTTCGTCCGGCCGCGACTTAGCCCGTCTGGTTCGTTCCTCGAACGCGCCGTTGAACGCGTCCAGAGGGGCTAAGAGGCCGGTCTCCCAACGTTCGATCATGACGAGCGACCACCCGCCGACGAGGGCACTCGACCGACGCGCGAGCGTCCCCCGGCGACGCCTGCTCGCCGGGGTCGCTGCCGCCGGTGCCGCCGCTGTCGCCGGCTGCGCCGGGGGCGGATCGAACTCGATATCGCCCGTCTCGATCGACGACGAGCAGGCCTGCGACCAGTGCGGGATGATCGTCGCGGATCACCCCGGGACGGTCGGGCAGGTCCACTTCGAGGACGCCGAACCGGAGGGCGGCCGCCCGGCGCAGTTCTGTAGCGCCACCTGTACGTACACGTACCGCTTCGACGCCGAGAACGCCGGACGGACGCCGGTCGCGACCTTCCTCACCGACTACTCGGCGGTCGATCAGGAGGTGTTCGAGGAGGGCGGCGACACGATGTTCTCCTCGCACGTCGAGAGCGACGCGTTCGCCCGCGAGCCGGCCCTCACGGTCGTCGCGCGCAGCGAGGTGATCGGCGCGATGGGACCGGACCTGATCCCGTTCAGCGAGGAGGGCGACGTCGACGACTTCGTCGCGGAGTACGGCGGCGAGGCGATGCCGGCGACCGAGGTGGACCGCGCGACGCTGGAGGCCTTGTGAATCGCCTCGGGGTCAAGCCCCGAGGCTTCCTGTTTCCACGACGCGCTTTGCAGACACCTGAATGGTGTCCGTAGGGAGCGCAGTCTCCACAGGCGTATCTTCGGGCCATCCCAGCCCTAACTCAGCAAAGCCGCGTTGCAGGACATTCATCGCTGCGTTCGCATCACGATCGCACTCGAAACCGCACGACGGACAAGAGTGTTCCCGAACCCAGATGGGTTTCTCTGTTTCCACACCACACGAGGCGCACTCTTTCGTTGTTCCTCGGGCTTCGACTTGAACGACGTGAGTACCGTACAACTTAGCCTTGTATTCAAGGAGTGTAATGAACTGCCGCCACGCCGCATCCTGCTTGTTCCGGGCGTTGTGCGACTGCTCAAGCATTCCCTTTACGTCCAAGTCTTCAACGAACACCGCGTCGTACTCGCGGACGAGCCACCTCGTTATCTTGTGCTGGTAGTCCAGAACCTTCCGCTTGATATGACGCTTCACCTTCGCCACTTCCCGGCGTTGTTTCTCGTAGTTGTTCGACCCCTTCTCCTTGCGTGAGAGTTCGCGTTGCTCACGCTGAAGACGCTCGTACGCGTCTTCGAGGTCGAGCCAATCCACGGTCTTCCCATCGCTGGTGTGGACGTAGTTGAGGATGCCGAGGTCGATACCGACGCTATTGCTCGCGTCCAAAGAGTTCACGTCGGGTTTCTCGGGTAGGTTGGCGTCGTCGGTTTCCAATCCGAAGGAGACGAACCACTCACCAGTCGTCTCCTTCTTGAACGTGACTTCTTTAATCGTGGCACGGTCGGGAATTGGTCGGTGGTAGCGGATTTTCACCCAGCCGATTTTACTGAAGCGGACGTAAGCGAACCTGTCACGGCCCCTCTTTTCATCGAGGTCGAAACCGCTCTGGTTGTACGTCACACTTCGGTAGTCGGTGGATGCTTGTCGCTTGAGCCGACCGACGTTGTATCCCTTCTCTTTCTTCTTGCGAAGGTTTGAGAGATTGCGGTGGAAACGTGCGACCGTGGCTTGCGCGGCCTTTGAGTACAGTTCCGCGAACACAGGCCATTTGCGCTTCCACTCAGGGAGTTTGTTGTTCTGGTCGTACTCACTCGGTTTGTCGTCTTCGGGACTGTTCGTGTAATCCCATCGGACGTGGTTGTACAGTTGGCGATGAACGTTGAGATGGTGTTGCAGTCCTTCCGCTACCTCTTGTGTCGGGTAGGCGTGATAGCGGTGACTGTGTTCCATCGCTGTCGTGTGATTATAGATATGTTGACTTAATGGTTTGTACCACGAGTTGTCGGCTTCATCCCCGAGGTCAAGCCTCGGGGTATTCGCCTTGTCCACTGATAAATAGACCGCGGAACGCGGCCGTGTTCGGGCCTGTTCCGCCTACTCGCCGCCCCACTGCTCGACGCGCTTCGGGCGGTCGGACACCGCCATCACGTCGAGGTCGTCGCCCGCGTGGTCGAGCGCTTCGAGCGCCGCCTTCGCCGAGGCGTGCGTCGAGAAGTAGGTGATCTCCTCCTCGACCGCGACCTCCAGCAGGTCGCGCTGGCGCGAGACGATGAGGTCGAGCTCGCCGCGCCTCGCGGCCTCGATCAGGTCCGTCGCCTCGCTCAGCTCGAAGTGCTCCGCGTACCCCGCGACGAGCGCCTCGCCCGCCTCGGTGCCCGGGTCCGGGAACTCCTCCGCAGAGAGGTCGACGACGGCGGTGCCGGACTCCGGGATCGGCTTGCCGGTCGAGTCCTGCGCCTTGTCGTACGCCTTGCCGAAGGAGGTCGCGGTGCCCATCACCTCGCCCGTGGACTTCATCTCCGGGCCGAGCCGCGGGTCGGAGCCCGGCAGGCGGTCGAACGGGAGGACGACCTCCTTCACGGAGCGGTGTTCGGGGATCTGCTCGTCGACGTCGAGGTCGGCGAGCGTCAGGTCGTCGGTCATCACCTTCGCCGCGAGCTTGGCGATGGGGACGCCGGTCGCCTTCGAGACGAACGGGACGGTGCGCGAGGAGCGCGGGTTCGCCTCCAACACGTACACCTCGCTTTCGGCGTCGGGGTCGCCGACGCCCGTCACCGCGAGCTGGACGTTGAGCAGGCCGACCGTGTCGAGCGCGCGGGCGATGTCCTCGGTGACCTCGCGGACCCGACCGAGCGTCTCCTCGCCGAGCGAGCGCGGCGGGATCATGCACGCGGAGTCGCCCGAGTGGACGCCCGCGCTCTCGACGTGTTCCATCACGCCGCCGAGGAGGACGTCCTCCCCGTCCGCGACGGCGTCGACGTCCAGTTCGACCGCGTCGTCGAGGAACTGGTCGACGAGGATGGGCTTGTCGGGAGAGACGCGCACCGCCTCCTCGATGTACTCCTCCAGCTCGGCGTCGTCCTCGACCACGCGCATCGCGCGGCCGCCGAGCACGTAGGAGGGGCGCACGAGGACGGGGTAGCCGATCCCGTGGGCGAGCTCCAGCGCCTCCGCCTCGCTCGTCGCGGTGCCGCCCTCGGGCTGGGCGACGCCCAGCTCGTCCATCAGGACGTTGAACCGGTCGCGGTCCTCCGCGAGGTCCATCGCCTCGACGCTCGTGCCCAGGATCTCGCAGTCGAGCCCGCGGCGGTCGATCTCCGCCTTGAGGGGCTCGCCCACGTTGACGGAGGTCTGCCCGCCGAACTGGACCATCACGCCGTCGGCGCCGGTCGTCTCGATCACGTCGGCGACCTCCTCGGCGGAGATGGGTTCGAAGAACAGCCCGTCGGAGGTGTCGTAGTCCGTCGACACCGTCTCGGGGTTGTTGTTGATCACGTGCGCGTCGATTCCGAGCTCGCGGAGCGCGCGCACCGCGTGGACCGCGCAGTAGTCGAACTCGACGCCCTGCCCGATGCGGATCGGGCCGCCGCCGACGACCACGACGCTCTCCACGTCCGGGTCGACGCGGACCTCGTCCGCCGCGCCCGCGGTGTCGGCGCCCTGAAGGAACTCCGGCAGGCGCGCGGAGTAGTAGTACGGCGTCGAGGCCTCGAACTCGCCCGCGCAGGTGTCGACCTGCTTGTAGGTGCGGTCCGGGACCTCGCTCTCGACCCGCCCCACGTCGGCGTCGACGCCGCCCGCGGTCGCGGTCGCCGCGATCTCGGCGTCGGTGCGGCCGACCATCGCGGCCTCGGTGAAGTCGCCCTCGGCGGCCGCCGCGGTGCCGTCGGCGATCTTCTCGAAGCGCTCGACGTACCAGCGGTGGATGCCGGTGAGGTCGATCACGTCGTCGACGGCGTAGCCGCGGTCGAACGCCTCGAACATCGCGTACGGGCGGTCCGGGCTCGGGCGTTCGAGGTACTCCGACTCCAGTTCGTCGTCGTCCACCTCGTCGAAGTCGACCGCGGGGTCGTACTCCGAGGAGCGCAGCGCCTTCACCATGCTCTCCTCGAACGTCCGGCCGATCGACATCGCCTCGCCGGTGGACTTCATCGCCGTGCCGAGCTCGAAGTCCACGTCGTCGAACTTGTCGATTGGCCAGCGCGGCACCTTCGTCACCACGTAGTCGATGGCGGGCTCGAAGGCCGCCGTCGTCTCGCCGGTGATCTCGTTGTCGATCTCGTGGAGGCGCTTGCCGAGGGCGACCTTCGCCGTGACGCGGGCGATCGGGTAGCCGGTCGCCTTCGACGCCAGCGCGGAGGAACGGGAGACGCGCGGGTTCACCTCGACGACGCGGTACTCGCCGCCGGGGGTGCCGTCGTCGTGCCACGCGAACTGGATGTTGCAACCGCCCTGAATGCCCAGGTCCCGAATTACTTCGAGCGCCGCGTCGCGCATCTCCTGGTGGCCGTCGTCGGGGATCACCTGCGAGGGGGTGACGACCGTCGACTCGCCGGTGTGGATCCCCATCGGGTCGATGTTCTCCATGTTACAGATGATGATACAGGAGTCGTCCGCGTCCCGCATCACCTCGTACTCTAACTCGACCCAGCCGGAGATGGACTCCGTCACCAGCACCTCGCTGTTCCGCGAGAGGCGGAGCCCCTTGCGGACGCGCTCGACGAGCTCCTCGAACTCGTCGACGACGCCGGAGCCGGAGCCGCCGAGGGTGTACGTCGTCCGGGCGATGACCGGGAGGCCGCCGACCGCGTCGACCGCGTCCTGAACGCGCTCGCGGAAGTACTCCTCGTCGAAGTCGGTGACCGACTCGTCGTCGTCCAGCGAGATGGTGGTCGACTTCGGCACCGGCTGGCCGAGGTCCTCCATGCGCCGGCGGAAGAGGTCGCGGTCCTCCGTCGCGTAGATGGTGTCGAGCGGCGTCCCCATCACCTCGACGTCGTGCTCCTCTAAGATCCCCTCCTCGGCGAGCTCGGCGGTGACGTTGAGGCCGGTCTGGCCGCCGAGCCCCGCGATGACGCCGTCGGGCTCCTCGATGCGGATGACCTCCGCGATGGCCTCCGGCGTGATCGGCTCGATGTACACCCGGTCGGCCGTCTCGGGGTCGGTCATGATCGTCGCGGGGTTCGAGTTCACCAAGACGACGCGGGCGCCCTCCTCTTGGAGGGCGCGACACGCCTGCGCGCCGGAGTAGTCGAACTCGGCCGCCTGTCCGATCTGGATCGGTCCGCTGCCGATAAGGAGAATCGTCCGGTCCTCGCTCATTACGCGGACGGAATACGCTCATCGTAATAAGGTCGGCGGTAGAGTACGAATCTCGCAGCGAGTTTGCGATTTTCGCAAGTGATCGAGTGTCACGGTGGTTGTTACAGGACACCACGGTAGTCCGTGTGGTATCGCTCGTCGACTGCGTTACACACCACGGAGACCGGCTAAGGGAGGTTCGCGCATGCGTCGACGACGCCTTGACCGGGATCGTAGGTCTCTCGGGAGGCGACCGTCGTCAGGTTTCGAGCCGGTACCGGTACGGTTGCCCCGCGATGACCTCGACCTCGCCGCGCTCGGCGCGGCGCCCCAGCACGGTGGCGACCCGGTGCGGGCTGTCGATCTCCTCGCACTCGTCGCACTCCTCGACCAAGGCGAGGATCTCCCGCGCCGTCAGCGGCTCGTCGGCCTCGGCGAGCACGCCGCGGATCCGGTCGTACCGGTCGTATTCGCCGGCGCTCATACGTCTTACGTAGGGTCTCCGAACATATAGGGTTCAGTGAGACAGGAGTCGGACGGTTGTCAGACACGAGCCGTGAGACGCGTGTTTTCCCGGGTTTGAGAGGTTCGAGAGAAAGCGATCGGATAGGGGCCCGCTCCCGTCGTCACGCGTAGGGGTCTTCGGCTTCGAGGTCGCGCTCCGCGCGGTACTGCTCGACGAACTCGCTCACGTCGAACTCGACCATCTCCTCTTCGAACGCCGACAGCGCCTCGTCGTCGTCGGCGTGGCTCACGGCGTGTTCCATCAGCTCGACGACGAGCTCGACGACGACCTCGTGGAGGCGGCGGGAGTCGAACTGTGCTACCCACACCATCGCGTACCCCACGTCGGCGTTCTCGCTGGCGTCGTGGGAAACGACCGCCTCCGGGAACTCCTCTAAGACGACGCCGAGCAGGTGCGGCGTGTCGAACTCCGGCATCTCCTCGCTCGTCGTGTCGATCGCCTCGCGGAGGACCTCGACGAGGAAGTCTGGGAGGAACCGCTCGGGGGGATGGACGTCCATCACGACCGCGTGGGTCTCGCCGCAGGCGCACTCGTACTCCCGCATCCCGAGGTCCAGTTCGCCGACGCCGATCGTCTCCCCGCAGGGTAGCTCCAGCGCGTTCTCGTCGCCGCCGGGGACGCGGGGCTGAGACATGGCCCCGCTTGGTCGCTGTCGAGGTTAAAAGGAGCGGAACGGCTCGCTCGGCGGCGGGCGGGCCGGGGGCCTCGCCGCCCGCTACTCGAAGTCCTCGTAGCCGGACTCGTCCTCCTCGGATTCGTCGCCGGCCCCGTGCTCGTCGTCCGGTCCCCCGTGCGTCTCCACCTCGGCCTCGACCTCGATCTCGATCCCGTTCGCCTCGTAGGTCGCCTCGATCAGTTCGGCGTCGTCGCGTTCGATCTCCAGTTCGTCCCGGTCGACCTCCACCTCGACCTCCACGTCGACGGTCACGTCGTCGGACATACCGGTCGCTCCTTCGCGGTGAGAACGCAAAAACGGTCGGCCGAGCCAGGACGGATCGGTCCGCGGCCCGGAGACTCAGCCGCTCACTGGAACCCGATCCGACCGCCCGTGTCGCGGAGCGACTCGCCGCCGCCGCCCTTGAACTGCTCTCTCACGTCCTCGTAGTACGCGAGGATGTCCTCGTTGATGGTCGGCCGCACCGACTCCATCGCGCGCCGGAAGTGCCGCATCTCGACCTCCTCGGCGTCGTCGTCGTCGCGCAGCGCCTCGATGGCGGCCTCGCGGGCGATCCCCTCCAGGTCGGAGCCGACGTAGCCGTCGGTGATCTCGGCGACCTCGCGCAGGCTCACGTCGGGCGCGAGCGGCGTGTCCCGGGTGTGGATGTCGAGGATCTGCTCGCGGCCCTCCTGGTCGGGCTGACCGATCATCACGAGGCGGTCGAACCGGCCGGAGCGGAGCAGCGCCGGGTCGATCATGTCGGGGCGGTTGGTCGCGCCGATGACCATCACGTCGCCCATGTCCTCGAGGCCGTCGAGCTCCGTCAGGAGCTGGTTGACGACGCGCTCGGAGACGTTGTTCCCCATCTCCTGCCCGCGCGAGGGCGCGAGGCTGTCGAGCTCGTCGAAGAAGATGATCGTCGGGCTCACCTGCCGGGCCTTCCGGAACGTCTGCCGGATCGCCTTCTCCGACTCGCCGACCCACTTCGAGAGCAGCTGCGGCCCCCGCACCGAGATGAAGTTCGCGTTCGTCTCGTTGGCGACCGCCTTCGCCATCAGCGTCTTCCCGGTGCCGGGCGGGCCGTACAGCAGCACGCCCTTCGGCGCGTCGACGCCCATGCGGTCGAACTTCTCCGGCGACGTGAGCGGCCACTCCACCGACTCCTGAACCTGCTGTTTGGCGTCCTCGAGCCCGCCGACGTTGTCCCACGAGATTTTGGGGAGCTCGACGAGCACCTCGCGCATCGCCGAGGGCTCCACCTCGTTCAGCGCGCCCGAGAAGTCGTCGCGCTTGACGATCATCCGGTCGATGAGGCTCGGGGGCACTTCCTCCTCGTCGAGATCGATCTCCGGGAGGTAGCGACGGAGCGCCTTCATCGCGGCCTCCTTGGTGAGGCTCTCGATGTCGGCGCCGACGAAGCCGTGTGTCTCGTCGGCGAGGTGGTCTAAGCTAACGTCGTCCGAGAGCGGCATCCCGCGGGTGTGGATCTGGAGGATCTCCTTGCGGCCCACCTCGTCGGGGACGCCGATCTCGATCTCGCGGTCGAACCGGCCGGGGCGGCGGAGCGCGGGGTCGACGCTGTCGACGCGGTTCGTCGCGCCGATGACGATCACCTGCCCCCGGGTCTCTAACCCGTCCATCATCGTCAACAGCTGGGCGACGACGCGGCGCTCGACCTCGCCGGTGACGTCCTCGCGCTTGGGCGCGATCGAGTCCAGCTCGTCGATGAAGATGATCGACGGCGACTCCTCCTTCGCGTCCTCGAAGATCTCGCGGAGCTGCTGTTCGGACTCGCCGTAGTACTTCGAGATGATCTCGGGGCCGGCGATCGAGAAGAACGACGCCGACGTCTCGTTGGCGACGGCCTTCGCGAGCAGCGTCTTCCCGGTGCCGGGCGGGCCGTGGAGGAGGACGCCCTGCGGCGGCTCGATGCCGAGCTTCGAGAAGATCTGCGGGTGTTTCATCGGCAGCTCGACCATCTCGCGGACGCGCTGGATCTCCGACTGGAGCCCGCCGATGTCCTCGTAGGTGATTCCGCCACCGGTCTTCTCGAACCCGGAGATCGGCTCCTCGCGCAGCTCGACCTCGGTGTCCTCGGTGATGAGACAGACGCCGTCCGGCTCCGTCTCGACCGCGATCAGCGGGATCGCCTGCCCGGGCGACCGCATGAACGGGTGGTTCGTCGACGACATCACGGGGACGATGTCGCGCTCGACGACCGGCCGCTTGAGGATCTGGCGTTTCACCATGCCGGCGGCGTCGGAGCCGAACTGGACCGACGCCTCCTCGGGCGGGGCCAGCACGAGCTTGTCGGCCTTCTCGGCCTCTGCCTTCCGGATCGTGACGCGCTCGCCGATGCCGACGTCCGCGTTCTGTCGGGTGAAGCCGTCGACGCGGACGGTGTCGGTGTTCCAGTCCTGGCGGTCCGCGCGCCAGACCTTCGCCGCGGTGGTCTCCGCGCCCTCGATCTCGATGATGTCGCCGGGCGAGAGCTTCAGATGCAGCAGGGTATCGGGGTCGAGTCGGGCGATGCCGCGCCCCGAGTCGTTCGGGTACGCCTTCGCCACTTCGAGTTGGACTTCGTTCATGATTCCTCGCGGGGGATGGTCGTATCTGGACCCGGTCCGGGAATAAGCCTGTTGCCCGTCTCCGGGCCGTCGATTCCGTCCGAGCCGCCGACGGCCGCGACAGACTGTGTCATCATATAGCACGGTACGGAGTCCGCTCTTAAAACCCCGTCGTAAGCGTGCGTTTTCGCCGTGGAGTCGCGGGCGGTCGCGAGGGACGTTTTTTGCCCGCTCGCGGCGACGTTCGGGCGTGTTCGATTCTCTCTCGGATCCGATGCGGTCGCTCCTCTCTCGGCTCGCCTTTCTCGTCGCCGGCGCCCTCGTCGGCACCGCGCTGTACGCCCTCGACATCGGCGGTTTCCTCGCCGTCGCGCTCGCGGCCGTCGCGTTCATCGTCGTCGGCGAGCTGTATCTGTTCGCGACCGACGGGGAGCATTTATAAATGGCAACGACGACTTGCGGTGGCGCGAGCCAGCCCGCGAGGGACGCGGTGAGCGCTCGGAGAGCGCGAACCGCGAGGCTGGGGAGGCGTGAGGTGCTGTGCGGAGCGGTGCGGGGCGGGACTCAGGGCTGGGGCTTTGGAGGTGTTCGCGGTCGATACATCGACAGCCGTTTATAATGAGCGGCCGGGACTTTGCCGGTGTTCTCCGCAGCGTCACCGCCCATTTATAAATAGAAGACGGCAACCACACGGCATTTATAAACGACGGTTCAGTCGAGTCCACGACGCCGATCCGGGAGTATTTGTCCGGCAGTCGCCTCGGACGCACCATGCGAACGCTCGTCTTCGACGGTCGGACCGGCGCCGCCGGCGACATGGTCTGCGCCGCGCTGATCGCGGCCGGCGCCGACCCCGAGTCCCTCTCCCCGGTGAGCGACGCGCTCCCGATCCGGTACGAGGTCGACGAGACGGAGAAGAACGGGATCCGCGCGACGACCGTCGACGTCCTCGTCGACGACGGCGAGGGTGCGGTCGAGACTGATGCGGACCACGACCACGGTCACGATCACGACCACGATCACGACCACGGCCACGACCACGGTCACGACCACGACCACGGTCACGACCACGACCACGGTCACGACCACGACCACGGCCACGATCACGACCACGGCCACGAATCGGATGCCTCCGATGCCGCCGAACCGGCCGAGGGCGCGGGCGTTCACCGCTCCTACCGCGAGGTGGTCGATCTCGTCGCGTCGATGGGCCTCCCCGACGGAGTCGAGTCGACCGCGCTCGACGCCTTCGAACTGCTCGGCCGCGCCGAGGCGTCGGTCCACGGCACCGACCTCGACGACACCCACTTCCACGAGGTGGGCGCGGACGACGCGATCGCCGACGTGGTCGGCGCCGCGCTGCTGCTCGCCGACCTCGATCCCGACCGCGTTCTCACCACGCCGGTCGCCGCCGGCGGCGGCACGGTCGAGATGAGCCACGGGACGTACCCGGTCCCCGCCCCGGCGACGACCGAGATCGCGACCCGCGCCGACTTCCGGATCGTTGGCGGCCCGATCGACCGCGAACTGCTCACCCCCACGGGCGCCGCGATCCTCGCGGCGATCGCCGACGGCGTCGACGCGGTCCCGGACCTCGCCGTCGATCGCGCGGGCTACGGCGCCGGCGACGCCGACTTCGATCGCCACCCGAACGTCCTCCGCGCGCTCGTCGGCGACGGGGGACGCGACGCGCACGCGGACCGCGCTCACGCGGACGCCTCCGACGGCGCGCCTCACGCGGACGCCTCCGACGGCGCGCTCGCTCACGACGACATCGCCGTCCTGGAGACGAACCTCGACGACGCCGCCCCCGAGGTCCTCGGCGGGCTTCAGGAGACGCTCAAACGCGCCGGTGCGCGAGACGTGACGATCGTCCCGACGACGATGAAGAAGTCCCGCCCCGGCCACCTCGTGAAGGCCATCTGTAAGCCCGAGGACGCCGAGGCGGTCGCGGAGCGGCTCGCCCGCGAGACGGGGACGCTCGGGGTGCGCCAGTCGGGCGCGACCCACCGGTGGATCGCCGAGCGCGAGTTCGAGACGGCGACGCTCCGGGTCGACGGGGCGGCCCACGAGGTGGCCGTGAAGGTCGCGTCGACGACCGACGGGGAGGCCTACGACGTCAGCGGGGAGTACGACGACGCGGCCGCGGTCGCCGAGGCGACCGGCCTCCCGATCCGGGAGGTGCTGCGGCGCGCCGAGGCCGAGGTGCGGGAGCGGCTCGACGGCGACTAGGTTGGAACACCGCGGTCCCGGACCCCGTCAGTCGGGCGGGTCGACCCGCTCGACGCGCTCCGGGTCGACGCCGAAGCCGTCGGCGAGCCGCTCGCGGACGCGGTCGACGACGAACTCCTCGGCCGCGTCGACACCGGCGGCGTCGAACTCGGCCCGCGAGACCGCCTCCTCGTCGACCGCGAGGGTCGCGACCGCCTCGACCGTGGTGTCGTTGAGGCCGGGCCGGAGGCCGGCTATCTCCAGCTCCTCGACGCTGAGGCCGTCGATTCGCTCGATCTGTGCCCTGGCGCCGGCGGCGAGGTCGCCGGCGGCCGCCTGCGAGACGCGGACGGTCACCGTGGCCTCGACCGACGGCGTGTGGATGGCTGCCGCCATACGCCCTCGCCGCGAGTCGAACGCGGCGCGGACCGTCGCGGTCCCCGGATCACGGCCGGGGGCGAGCGGTCCGCGTCCTCGAACGCGCCGCCGGCGCAGTCACCGACTGGGGTCACCAGCGGGGCCACCGACGGCGACGCTCGCGAGGGATACGGCCGCCCGGCTCGACGCGCATGACGGACAGCGGCGGCTGGAGAGAACGGGAAATGGTCCGTCCCGCGGGGAACTCTCCCCAGCCGACGCGCGTCACGCGGTCGGGCGGACGGACCGTGGGTTCGGAGCCGAATACCCGATCCCGATCCACCCGAGGAACGCGACGCTCGCGGACCGAGCGAGCGTCGAGGTGGTGGAACGGGTCATGGTCGGTCTCCGCGGCGCGGGGCGCGCCGTTACCAGCCTCCTGTATCGGTTTCGTATTAAAATTATGTTAGTTATGCGACCGCATGCCATGGCAGATTCGGCCCGGAAGCCGCCGAGAACCCGCCGGAGCGGCCGCGGGCGAGCCGTTCCGTCGACGCCGAGACGACAGGCCTATGCCGGCCGCCCGACCAGTTGCGCGTAAGCAGTCACCGCCATGATCGAGCGCATTCACACGTCGGACGTCGAACCGGACGCGGACGAGGTCGCCATCGCCGGCCACGTCCACGAGATCCGCGACCTCGGTGGACTGGTCTTCCTCATCGTGCGCGACCGCGAGGGACTCATCCAGATCGTCTTCAAGGAGGAGCGCGAGCCGGAGCTGTTCGAGGCCGTCCAGGACGTCGGCGCCGAGGACGTGGTCCGCGTCGTCGGCGAGCCGCTGGAGAGCGACCAGGCGCCCGGCGGCGTCGAGATCGCCCCGACCGAGTACGAGGTCATCGACGAGGCCGACTCCCCGCTCCCCCTCGAAATCTCGAAGGACATCGAGGTCGACCTCTCGACCCGGCTCGACAACCGCGCGCTCGACCTCCGGAAGCCGGAGACGCTCGCGGTGTTCACGCTCCGCTCCGAGCTGATCACCGCGATGGAGGAGTGGTTCGAAGACGAGGGGTACGTCGACATCAAGACGCCGCTGATCTCGAAGGGCGGCGCCGAGGGCGGCGCCGAGCTGTTCCCGATCCTCTACTACAACCAGGACGCGTTCCTCTCGCAGAGCCCCCAGCTGTACAAGCAGATGCTGATGGCCTCGGGCTACGAGGCCGTCTACGAGACCGGCACCGCGTTCCGCGCCGAGGACTTCGCGACCTCCCGGCACGTCTCCGAGATCGCGATGTTCGACGTGGAGCTGGCGTACATCGACGACCACGACGACGTGATGGACGTCCAAGAGGAGTCGCTGCGCTACGCGCTCAGCGAGGTCGCGGAGAACGCCGAGCGCGAGCTCGACCTGCTCGACGTCGACCTCGACGTGCCCGAGGACGACTTCCCGCGGATCACCTTCGACGAGGCGCTCGACATCTTGGAGACCGAGTTCGGGCACTTCCCGGACGACCCGACCGACCTCGACACGAAAGGGGAGAAGCTGCTCGGCGAGCACTTCGAGGAGCAGGGTCACCCCGCGTTCTTCGTCGTCGGCTACCCCGACGAGAAGTTCTACTACATGCAGGACGTGGAAGGCGACGAGATCGCCTCCCGGAAGTTCGACCTGATTTATAAAGGACAGGAGCTCTCCTCGGGCGGCCAGCGCGAACACGACGTCGAGCGCATGGTCGAAGTGATGGAGGAGGAGGGCGTCGAGACCGCGAACTTCGAGTTCTACATCGAGGCGCTGAGCTACGGCACGCCCCCGCACGGCGGCTACGGGCTCGGCATCGACCGCCTCGTCCAGAAGGTCGCCGGCCTCAGCAACATCAAGGAGGCGATCATGTTCCCGCGCGACCCGAACCGGCTGGAGCCGTAGCGGGACCGCTCCGACCCGCCGAGCGGGCGAGGTCCACCCCGTCGCGCGAGCGACGATCGGTCGGCTTGCCGCGCCGCCTTTTATATACTATCCGCCGGATCGACGGAATCCGACTTTTGAGCCCTCTCTCGGCGGTTAAAGCGAGTTAAATTGGGCGTAATTCGGCTGAACGGCTTGCGCCATTAAAGAGTGTAGGACCCCGATGGGGAGTTGCTATGAACGCACTCCGAACGACGCTGCTCGTGGCGCTGGCCACGGTGGTACTGATCGGGACCGGCGCGGCCGCCGGCGCCGTCGCGGCGACGCCCGGCCCGGACAACGCCTCGGGCGACGCGGGCCCGCCGAGCGACCTCCCGGACCAGGTGCCGGACTTCGTCAGCGGGGTCCTCGATAGCGTGAACGAGTTCCTCGACGGCGGCGTCGAGGACCTCGGCGAGACTGTGAGCGATATCGCCGGGAACGGCGGCAGCGAGAGCAACGCGGACGACGGAACCGACGCCGACGAGGAGGGGGCCTAACGTGACGGACCGCACGTCCGACCGCGTCGCGCTCGACCGCCGGACGTACCTTCGGGCGACCGGCGCCGCCGCGCTCGGCGCGGCCGGACTCGCCGGCTGCGTCGGCCGCGCGACGGGGACGCTCGCGACGCAGGTGACCGACCAGCCCGCCGACATCGGCGACTTCGAGTCGCTCGTCGTCACCGTCGAGGGGTTCTGGCTCGGGCCGGAGGGCGCCGAGACCGACGCCGAGGACGCCGACGGCAACGAGACCGACACGGACGGCGGGGGCGACGACGCCGACACCGACGACGGGTCCGCGGACGGCAACGAGACGGACGCGGGCGAGGATACCGACGACGAAGAGGACGCCGCCGAGGGTCGCGAGTACTTCGAGTTCGACGAGCCGCAGGAGGCCGACCTCGTCGAGCTCCAGAACGGCGAGACGCAGCTGATCGACGAGCGCGAGCTCCGGACGGGGGAGTACCCGTACCTCCAGCTCGACGTGTCGTCGGCGGACGGGACCCTCACCGACGGGAGCGACGCGACCGTGGACCTCCCGGGTAACGCGCCGCTGAAGTTCAACGAGGCGTTCGAGATCCGCGAGAACACCCGGACGACGTTCACCGCGGACTTCGCCCCGGTGCTGCGCGGGAACGGCCGCTACCTCCTCCGACCGGTTCCGAGCGGCATCGAGGTCGAGTACGAGGAGTCGGCGGACTCGGAAGCCGACGGATCGAGCGGCGACAACGAGACCGACGGCTCGTAGCGACGCCGCATCCCCCCGGTCCCCCGTTGGAGTCGCGGTCGCGTCCGGCCGCTCGCGCGGAGCGAGCGCGGCCCGCACCGCGGCTTCGGGGTCAGGGCTGGGTCGGTTCCCGGGATTCGGGGACCGGGGGAATGCGCGCGTCGCTGCGGTCGGTTCCCGAATCGAGGCACACGTTCGCCGTCAGAGGCACACGTTCGCCGTCAGAGGCACACGTTCGCCGTCAGAGGCACACGTTCGCCGTCAGAGGCACACGACCCGCAGATCGCCCGCGCGACGACGCGCACGGGCGGTCTTCGCTTTCTCCGATCGTTCGCCGTTTCGCGCCTTTCGTACCCTACCGAGTTACGGCGCCGTCGCGTCCGACCGCACGAACGTCCGGTACAGCGGTCCGGCGAGCACGAGGGCGCCGACCGCGGCCGTGCCGAGAACCACGGTCGGGTCGACGAGCGACCCGCCGCTCGCCGCGAGGCGGTCGAGCGAGACGCCGACAGCGACCCCGGAGAGGACCCACGGCAGTTCGCCGAGCGCGGTGCCGGCCAGGAACGATCGCATCCCGACGCCGGCGGCCGCGGCACCGACCGTCACCGCGTCGGAGGGGAGCGGCAGCAGTCGGGTCCCGGCCACGGCGCGCACGCTCCCGGACTCCGCCGCGAAGCGCTCGCCGGCCCGACAGAACCGGGCGGCGACGCCCGGTTCCGCACCCGGCTCCGGCCCGTCGTCGAGCCGGAGCCGACCCACCCGAGCGAGCGCGTACGGCGGGAGGGCGGTGCCGACGACGAGCGCGAGCGCGAGCGGCGTCCCGACCCAGCCGTACCCGAACCCGACGGCGACGGCGAGGAGGGTCGTCGGCCACGCGAGCAGGGGCCGCACGGCGGCGAGCGCGACGACGGCGACCCCGAACCTGAGCGGATCGGTCGCGAGCCAGCGGAGCCGCGAGAGCGCCGCCTCGGGAGAGACCGCGAGCGCGAGCGCCGCCAGGGCGGCGACGACCGCGCCCGCGACCGCGTACCGCCCGAGCGTCGACCGGCGATTCACGCTGCCGAGTCCGCGGGCGCCCGATAAACGCTTTGTGGGTGCGCCCTTTGTGGGGGCGCCCTTTGCGTGTGCGCCCTTGGCGGATTCGTTCGGGCGGGAGCCGAAGCCGTGCCCGTCCGGCTCACGACAGCTTCCCGAGCGCCTCGAAGAAGTCCGAGGGCGGGCCCGCGACCCGTATCGGCGGCGCCGTGCGCTCGACGGTCACCTCGACCGGCCCGTCGAGCGTCGCGGTGTCGCGGCCGTCGCTAACGACCGTCGCGCCCGCTTCGTCCGCGACCGCGACGGTCACCGTCGCGTCCGCGTCCACCACGAGCGGGGGCATTCCCTCGTCGGCGACCATCTCGTTGACGATCAGGCCATCCACCTCCGGGTGGACGAGGGGCCCGCGCTCGGAGAGGTTGTACGCGGTCGACCCGGTCGGCGTGGCCACGAGGACCCCGTCGGCGTGGCCGCCGGCGTACCGCGACCCGTCGACGCGGACCTCGTAGTCGATCCCCCCGCCCGGCCCGCGTCGCTCGCCTTGGACCACCACCTCGTTCGCGGCCGGCGTCGACGTCCAGCCGCCGGCGCTAGCCGTGAGCCGCGGGGCCTCGCGGACGTCCAGCCCGCCGCCGCGGAACGCCCGGATCTCGGCGCGGAGCGCGGTCTCGGCGTCCGCCGGCGGGACGGCGTTGAGAAAGCCCACCTCGCCGAGGTTCACCCCGACGATCGGGGTGTCGCCCGCGTTGCGCGCGACGAACAGGAAGGTCCCGTCGCCGCCGACCGCGACGACGAGGTCGCAGTCGCCGAACGCGTCGACCGGCCGGGCCTCGTCGCCGGCGTCGAGCGCGGCGGCGGTCTCCTCGTCCAGCCAGACGCTCTCGCCCGCGTCGACGACGACGTCTCGGAGGGTCGCCGCGAGCGACGCCGCCCGCTCGCTCCCCTTTCGCGCCACGATGCCCACTTCCATGCGGAATCCATCCCGATCCCCGGATAAAAGCGTGCGGACATCGGGCGGCGCCGCGCGAGTTCTCGGAATCTGATACCTCGCCGGAAAGTTTCAAGCCGCTCGGCCGCGTTGCTCGGCTCATGTCGACCCCCCATGGGCGGCGGAAACGATGAGCGAGGAGGACGACTGGTTCGAACGCGCGCTGCGCGAGACCGACGAGGAGTCCGACGAGCCGCCGGTGGGCGGTGCGGAGGAGGGTTCAAACGGTGCGGATGACGGTTCCGGCAGTGCGGGAGACGACGCGGACGACGCGGACGACGCGGGAGCCGGTGCGGACGACCCGGAGGGGGAAACGGAGACCGTGACCGGCGACGCCGAGTTCGCCGATCCGTTCGGCGGTGCCGGCGACGAGACGGACGCCGAGGTGGGCGACGAAGACCCCTTCGGCGGCGCCGTCGGGGAGGGCGACGAGCCCGACGGCGGTGAGTTCGGCGGCGATGACGCGGGGAGCGGCGACGACGCCGGGAGCGGCGGCGTTCCGGCGGATGCGTTCGGCGACGTCGACGCCGGCGCTGGGTTCGACTCCTTCGGCGCGGACGACCCCTTCGGCGGCGGTGGCGGGGGGGACGCCGACGCCGCCCCCGGAGATGGCGCCGGCACGGACTCCGGCGGCGATGGCGGGGGGGCGGACCCGTTCGGCACGGACGACCCCTTCGGCGGGAGTCGGGGGGATGGCGGGTCCGGCGGCCGGTCGAGTGGCGGCGGAGCGCCGGGCGGTGACGGCGACCCGTTCGGCGGCTACCGCGGGAGCGCGGGCGGGGGCGACGAGGACTTCGGGTTCGGTGAGTTCGGCGGCGACGCGGACGCCGGCGGGACGACCGACTTCGACGTCGACCCCGACGAGTTCGAGTCGGGGATCGAGCGGACCGACGTCGGGATCGAGGGGCTCGACGACATGATCCTCGGCGGTGTTCCCAGCCGGTCGCTTTTGTCGGTCATCGGCGGGGCCGGCACCGGGAAGACGACGTTCGCGCTCCAGTTTCTCAACCACGCGCTCGAATCGGGCGAGAAGGGGATCTACATCACGCTCGAACAGACCCGCGAGTCGATCCTCGACACCGCGACCGAGAAGGGGTGGTCGTTCCGCGAGCACGCGGCGGAGGACCGCCTCGCCGTCGTCGCCATCGACCCCATCGAGATGGCCAACTCGCTGTCGTCGATCCGCAACGATCTCGTCCGGCTCATCGCCGAGTTCGACGCCGACCGGCTGGTGCTCGACTCGGTCTCCCTGCTTGAGATGATGTACGACCACCCCGCGAAGCGGCGCTCGGAGGTGTTCGGGTTCACGCGCTCGCTGAAGGAGTCCGGCGTCACGACGCTGCTCACCTCCGAGGCGAGCGAGGAGAACCCGTACGCCTCTCGGCACGGCATCGTCGAGTACCTCACCGACGCCGTGTTCGTCCTCCAGTACGTCCGCGGGTCGGACTTCCGCGAGACGCGCCTCGCCGTCGAGATCCAGAAGATCCGCGACGCGAACCACTCCCGTGAGACGAAGCCGTACGACATCACCGACACCGGAATCTCGGTGTACGATCAGGCGAACATCTTCTGAGCGCGTCCGTCGGGATCGAGGTCGGATTCGCGACGGCGACCCGAGCCCCGGTCCGAGGCGATCCGCTTCGGGTCGACGGATCGCTTTTCAGGCGTCGAGTCCAACCCTGACGCATGTCACAGGACACGCTCTCCGAATGTCCGTTCTGTGATTTCGAACCGGACGTCCCGCACGACGACGTCAAGAACGCCCCCGAGCAGGCCACGCACCGCGTCCACCAGCACGTCGAGGAGGAACACCCGGACCGGACAGACGAGCTCGACAGCTACACCGGTCCGGGGTAGCAGCTGTCCGTCAGGCGAATTCACGCACCTGCGGCTCGCGGATTGTTCGCCGCAGGAATGCACCGTCCGGGAATTGAACCCGGGCTATTAGCTTGGGAAGCTAATGTCCTACCACTGGACCAACGGTGCTCGAACTGACGTACCCGACCGTCCCACTTCAACGTAGCGTTTCGCCGGGCTCAGCCTCACGCCGGAACGCGTGCCGCGAGCCACACGATTAAGCGGCCGCCGACGAAGGCACGCTCATGACCGACGACGCAGCAGACGCGACGCGAACGGACGCGGTCGACCGGGTGCGAGAGCGCGCGGCCGACCTCGCGCCCGCGCTCGGCGCGACGTGGACCGACGACGAGCCGTGGCGCTTTCTCACCGACCTCACGGCGATCGGGAGCCGCATGGCCGGGGGCGAGGGCGAGCGCCGCGCCGCCGGCCTCGTCGCCGACGCCTTCGAGCGCGCCGGGCTCGCGGACGTTCACACGGAGCCCTTCGAGCTCCCGGCCTGGGAGCGCGGGTCGGCGTCGCTCGACGTGACCGTCTCGAGGCGGGACGGGGAGCCGGCGACGCGCTCGTTCGAGGCGCTGGCGCTCCCGTACTCGCCGTCTGGGAGCGTCGCGGGCGAACTCGTCGACGTCGGCTACGGCACCCCGGCGGAGGTCGACGAGCGCGACGTCGAGGGGCGGATCGCGGTCGCCTCGACGACAACCCCCGAGGGCGGGCGGTTCGTCCACCGCATGGAGAAGTTCGGCTACGCGGTCGACTCCGGCGCGGTCGGCTTCGTGTTCGTCAACCACCTCGACGGCCAGCTGCCCCCCACCGGGTCGCTCACGTTCGGCGAGGAGGCCGAGGCGGTCGCGGTCGGCGTCTCGAAGGAGACCGGGGCGTGGCTCCGCGAGTACGCGGTCGGCGGGACCGTCGGCGGCGCCGAGCGCGGCTCCGTCGGCGGCGCGGTCGACACGGCGAGCCAGGGGACGCCGGCCGAATCGGAGTCCGTCGCGCGGGCGGAGCTCTCCGTCGAAGCGTCGACGACGCCTGGCGAGAGCCGCAACGTGATCGGGCGCGCCGGCCCCGACACCGACGAGCGGGTCCTGCTGCTCGCCCACTACGACGCCCACGACATCGCGGAGGGCGCGCTCGACAACGGCTGCGGGATCGCGACGGTCGCGACCGCGGCCGGGATCCTCGCCGAGGCGGACCTCCCGATCGGCGTCGACGTCGTCGCGGTCGGCGCCGAGGAGGTCGGACTCCTCGGCGCGGAACACCTCGCGGACCGCCTCGACCTCGACCGCGTGAAGGGCGTGATCAACGTCGACGGCGCGGGGCGGTTCCGCGATCTGGTCGCGATGGCCCACGCCTCCACAGCGGCCGCGTCGGTCGCGGAGGCGGTGTCGACCGCGACGCGCCAGCCGATCGAGGTCGACGCGCAGCCGCACCCGTTCTCCGACCAGTGGCCGTTCGTTCGCCGTGGCGTGCCGGCGCTCCAACTCCACAGCGATTCGGGTGACCGCGGACGGGGGTGGGGCCACACCCACGCGGACACCCGCGACAAGGTGGACGACCGGAACGTCCGCGAACACGCGATGCTGATCGCGCTGCTCGTCGCCGAGTTCGCGGCGCCCGAGCGGGACCTGCCCCGACTGGACCGCGACGAACTCGCGGCCGCGTTCCGCGAGGCCGACTTCGAGACGGGGATGCGCGCGGCCGACCTCTGGCCGGCCGACTGGGACTGAGCGGGGCGGCCGCGACCCGGGCGGACCGCCGAGTCACTCCACGTCCGCGTCCGGGGTCGGCGGCGGGAGCCGCTTGTGCGCCGTCGCGCGGTGGCGTCCGAGCAGGTCCGTGACGAGCTCGCGGTCGACGTCGAAGTCGTCGGGCCCCCCGATCCGCTCGACGACCGCCGCCGGGTCGAGCCCGCGGTCGACGCCGAGGTGGAGGACGGGATCGACGACCTCGTAGGGCGCGCCGAGGTCGTCCGCGTCTCGCTGGCCCGGCAGGAACCCCGCGGTCGGCGGCTTCTCGACGACGAACTCCGGCACGTCGAGCTCGGTCGCGAGCGTCCGGACGTCGGTCTTGTAGAGGTGACCCAGCGGGAACAGGTCGGCCGCGCCGTCGCCGTGTTTCGTCAGGTAGCCTAAGAGGAGTTCGCTCCGGTTCGCGGTGCCGCAGACGAGGCGGTTCGTCGCGTTGGCGGCGAGGTAGGCGACCGTCATCCGGAGGCGCGCGACGGCGTTGCCGGAGCGGACCGGCTCGTCGTGGAGGTCGAAGCGGTCGGGGGCGACGGCGCCGAACTGCGCGAACAGCGGCTGGAGGTGGACCGTGTCGTGGTCGATACCCAACGCCTCCGCGAGCGCCTCGGCGTCGCGGGCGTGCGGCGCGCCGATTTTGTTACACGGGAGGATCAGCCCGTACACGCGGTCGGCGCCGAGCGCCTCGACCGCGAGCGCGGCCGTCACCGTCGAGTCGAGCCCGCCGCTCATGTTCACCACCACGCCGTCGGCGCCCGCGGCGTCGACACGGTCGGCGACGAACGACCGGACCCGGTCGCGTTCGACCGCGAGGTCCCGGTCCGGGAGCAGCGAGGCGGTGAGTCCGGACCGGGAAGCGCCACGGTCTCCGTCCGACGCGGCAGCTCCCGCCGAGCGCTCGGCGGCCCCGTCCGAGTCGAACGCCGACTCGCGGTCAGCCATCTCCTCCTCCGGCGCGGGCCGTCCGCCCCGTTCCCCGGTGCGGGCGTCCGTCGACGGCTCGTGAGGGGGCGCGGGTGCGTCTCTGCGGTCGTTCGCGAGCGTCGCGTTGGATCGTCATCAGTCGGTCGCCGCTTCCGCTTGCGCTGGTAAATACTTGCGGTGTGGATCGTATAAGGAATTGGTATAGTTATGCCCGAGTGATGCGTAGTTACTCGTGAAGAACAGCGGACGTATAATTGTAATCGGAATAATTAGAGATAGACGAATATCGACACTGCTGTGTGAGGAAATACATTGTGTACCGAAATAAAACGCCTAATTTGAGTACGTTTAGAAAGAAATTGGCCGAATAACAATCGTTCTAAGCATATAATGTGGTTATACGCGAACATTTATTAGTTAGATTTGGTTCGCTTCGTCCATGTCACGGATTCAGCTGAGTTCGAGTCAGGAACGCGTGCTCACCGCGCTCGTGAACCTCTCCGAGGGCCGGGAGGCGCCGGTACAGGGCCGCGAGATCGCCGACGCGATCGATCGCAACGCGGGGACGGTGCGGAACCGCATGGGGAGCCTCAACACCCTCGGTCTCGTCGAGGGCGTCGCCGGGCCGGACGGCGGCTACATTCCGACCGACGAGGCGTACGACACGCTCGGCATCGAGCGCCTGGAGGACGCCGCGACGACGCCGGTCGAGCGCGAGGGCGACCCCGTCGAGGACGTCACCGTCGCGGAGATCGATCTCTCGAGCGTCGCGAACCCTGAGCTGTGCCGCGCCGAGCTCGTGATCCGCGGCCCGGTCGGCCCCTTCGACGCGGGCGATCACGTGACCGTCGGGCCGACGCCGGCCACCGGACTGCGGCTTTCGGGCGTCGTCGACGCGACCAACGTCGACGGCAACAGCCTCCTGGTCCGCGTCGACGGCATGGAGACGCCGACGGGGGGGTCGGCCGCCTGAGCGGGGGCCTGAGCCGCGGCCGTCCGGACGCCCGGTTCACTCCCCGTCGATCGCGGAACACAGCCGGTCGCGGACCGCGCCGGTGGCGGCCGCGGCGTGGCGCGCGTCCCGGTGTCGCTCGCCGAAGGCGACGCGCGCGCTCTCCGCGGCCTCGCGGTCGACCGCGAACGACGCGTCGGGGTAGGCCACGTCCCACAACACGAGCGGCTCCGGAGGAGCTGGACCGACGCCGCGCCGTCCCGAGACGGGCTCGGCGGCGAGCAGCCGGTCGATCCACGCGAGGTCGGCCGTTCCGCGGCCGACCGCGCGAACGGCGGCGACGACCCGCCGGACGAGCGCGCGCGGGAACCCGTCCGCCGAGAGCTCGACGACGAGCGCGTCGCCCTCGCGGGTCGCCCGCGCGTCGAGGTCGCGGACCGTCCCCGTCTCGTCGGTCGTCAGGTTGTGGAAGTCGCGTTCGCCGTCGAACCGCGCGAGCGCCGCCCGGAACCGGTCGTCGTCGATCGCGTGTTCGGGATCTCGTCGGGCGGACGCGGCGGGCCCGTCCGCGCCGGCCGCGTCGGCCGCGGGCGCGTAGAGGTGGTACCGATAGGTGCGGCGAACCGCGTCGTGCGTCGCGTGGAACCCGTCCTCGACGTCGGCGGCGGCCCACACGCGGACCGACCCGGGCAGATGACCGTTGAACGCGCGCGGCGTGAGCCACGTCGGCGCCTCGAAGGCGACGGTCTGGGCGACCGCGGAGACGCCGGCGTCGGTCCGGCCCGCCGCGGCGTAGCCGGGCGGCGTGGCGTGGGTCGAGCCGTCACCGCGCTCGACAAGGCCGTGCTCCGCCAGCGCTTCGAGGAGCTCGTCCGCGACCGTGCGGGCGTGCGGCTGGCGCTGGAAGCCGGCGTACTCCCGGCCGTCGTACGCGACCCGGAAGGCGCGGGTGACCGTCTCGCTCCCGCCCGGCGCGGCCGTCACTGCGCGTCGGACGCGTCGCCGCCGTCCGTCGAGTCGCCCGCGTCCGCGTCGCTATCGGCCGGATACGCCTCTTCTCCGGCCTCGTCGGGATCGGCCATCGGAACGGTCACCACCGGCACCGACGCGACGCGGACGACCTTTTCCGTGACGCTACCGAGGAGCAGCCGGCGGATCCCCCGTCGGGTGTGGCTCGGCATGACGACGATGTCGGCGCCGTCGTCGATCGCGTTCTCGATGACGTCTAGGGGCTCGCCGCGGACGACGCTCCCGACCGCCTCGACGCCTCTCGCCTCCAGTTCGGCGGTCACCGCCTCGACGCGCTCCTCGGCCGCCTCCGCGAGCCGGTCGGAGAAGACGCCGGTGCGCGGGCCCGCGAGCGTGTCGACGGCGGTGTCGGCGGCCGAGAGGACGTGGACCGTCGCGTCGTACCGCTCGGCGAGGCTGGCGGCGTGCGGGATCGCGTCGTTCGCCTCGCCGCCGGGCGCGACGGGCAGGAGAATGTCGTCGTACATACGTGATACTGCTCTCGCCCGGCAGAAAACGATACCGGCCGTCGAGGCGGTCGGACCTCGGTCCGTTGCGGTCCGAACGCGGCGACGGACAGAACGGGGGTCGGACCTGTGTCGACGCGTCCGCGACGTTCGTTTATAAGGGAGATGTTCGCGGTCCGCGAGCTTCCCGCACGGATGGGCAGGGTTTTCCGACGCGCGTCCCTCCTCGCGGACATGGCACGAGAGGTTTCCGACCCCGACAACCCGCAGGTGACGCTTCAGACCAACCACGGCGACATCGTCGTCGAGCTGTTCGCCGACCGCGCGCCGAAGACGGTCGAGAACTTCCTCGGCTTAGCCCGCCACGACCCCGCGGCCGACGCGGAGCCCGCGCCGGAGACGAACACGTGGGAGGACCCGAAAAGCGGCGAAGTGCGCGGCGACTCGCTGTACGAGGGGATCGTCTTCCACCGCGTCATCGACGACTTCATGATCCAGGGCGGCGACCCGATGGAGAACGGTCGCGGCGGCCCCGGCTACCAGTTCGACGACGAGTTCCACGACGACCTCACCCACGACGGGCCCGGAATCCTCTCGATGGCGAACTCCGGCCCGAACACGAACGGCTCGCAGTTCTTCATCACCCTCGACGCGACCCCGCACCTCGACGGCAAACACGCCGTCTTCGGACAGGTCATCGACGGGATGGACGTCGTCGAGGAGATCGGCGGGGTGCCGACCGGGCGCAACGACGATCCCCGAGAGGCCGTCGAGATCGAGAAAGTCGATATCGACGAGTAACGGCGTCGACTCCGACCTGCGTCAGATTTCGGCCGCGCTCCGCCAGCGGTTTCGACGCGTGCCCCGCCCTCTCACGCTGCGAGGAGTTAAGAAGAGTTAAATTGTCCCCGACGTAAGCACCGTCCGCGCTCGGTTGGTGTAGTCCGGCCAATCATGTTGGCCTTTCGGCGGACGCGGCGCCTCGGCGCCGGTTCGGAAGTCAGCCGACGACCAGGGTTCAAATCCCTGACCGAGCATCCATTCTCACACCGCGAGCGACGCGTCTCGTTCACCGGTCGTCCGTTCCGTTCTCCGGTCGGTCCGAAGGGGAAGAATCACGACCGTCGGTAACAGAGCGTTGGGTATGAGCGACCGACCCGATGAGCGCGACGGCGACGCCGCCGGTGACGCCAGCGGCGACGACCGCCGCTTCGAGACCCGTGCGATCCACGCCGGCCAAGAGCCGGACCCGGAGACGGGCGCGCTGATGACGCCGATCCACGCGAACTCGACGTACGAGCAGGACGCGCCGGGCGACCACCGCGGCTACGAGTACAGCCGAACCGGGAACCCGACGCGCAGCGACCTCGAAGCGAACCTCGCCTCGCTGGAGTCGGGCAGCCACGCCCGCTGTTTCTCCTCCGGCATGGGCGCGATCAACACCGTCCTCAACCTCCTGTCCGCGGGCGATCACGTCGTCGCCGGCGACGACGTGTACGGCGGCACCCACCGCATCTTAACGCAGGTGTACGACGAGTACGACGTCGAGACCAGCTTCGTCGACACGACCGACCACGACGCGGTCCGGGCGGCGATGCGCGAGGAGACCGAGCTGGTGTGGGTCGAGACGCCGACGAACCCCCTGATGAACGTCAACGACATCGGCGCACTCGCCGAGATCGCCCACGAGGGCGACGCGCTCTGCGCGGTCGACAACACGTTCGCGACGCCGTACCTCCAGCGCCCGCTCGAACACGGCGCGGACGTCGTCTGCCAGTCCCTGACGAAGTACCTCGGCGGCCACTCGGACACAATCGGCGGCGCCCTGGTCGTCGACGACGAGGAGTTGGACGAGCGGCTCGGCTTCTACCAGAACTCCGTCGGCGCGACGCCCGGCCCGTTCGACGCGTTCCTCGTCCTCCGCGGGACGAAGACGCTCCCGGTACGGATGGACCGCCACTGCGAGAACGCGATGGAACTCGCCGAGTGGCTGGAGGGCCACGACGCGGTCGAGCGCGTCTACTACCCCGGGCTGGAGTCGCACCCGGACCACGAGCTTGCGGCCGAGCAGATGGACGACTTCGGCGGCATGCTCTCCTTCGAGCTCGACGGCACGCTCGACGAGGCGTCGACGGTCGTGAGCGAGACGGAGGTGTTCACGCTCGCGGAGTCGCTCGGCGGGGTCGAGAGCCTCATCGAGCAGCCCGCGGCGATGACCCACGCGGCCATCCCGCGCGAGGAGCGGCTCGCGGCCGGGCTCACCGACGGCCTCATCCGGGTCTCGGTGGGGATCGAACACGTCGACGACATGAAAGCCGATCTCCAAGCGGCGTTCGACGCGGCGCTGTCGTAACCCGCTCGGCCGACGAGAGGTACCCGCACCGCGAACGACTGACACAATTTTTATCGGTTCCGCCGAGACTGCCCTCATGAGCGATCCAGACGTCCTGGTGCTTCGGCAGACGATCCACGGACTGGGCCCCGACGAACTGGCGGCGGCGATCCGCGAGCGGCTCCCCGACGCGGAGGTCGCGCGGGCGCGGACGCCCGCCGAGGAGCGCGACCTGATCCGGACGGCTCGGGTCGCCGTCGGGCTCACCATCGACGAGGAGCTGCTCGCGGCCGCCGAGGAGCTGGAGCTTTTCGCCTGCGTGTTCGCGGGGACGGGTCACCTGCCGCGCGACCTGCTCGACGACCACGGGGTCGCCGTGACGAACGCCTCCGGCGTCCACGGCCCGAACATCGCCGAACACGTCGTCGGGTCGATGATCGCGCACGCGCGACAGTTCCACCGGGCGTACCGCCAGCAGTCCCGCCGCGAGTGGCGCACCTACGAGACGACGGAAGTGTACGGCTCGACCGTCGCCGTGGTGGGGCTCGGCGCCATCGGGCAGGCGGTCGTCGACCGGCTGAAGTCGTTCGACGTCGACACGGTCGGCGTGCGTTACTCCCCCGAGAAGGGCGGGCCGACCGACGAGGTGTACGGGTTCGACGAGTTCCACGAGGCCGTCACGGACGCCGAGTACGTCGTGCTGGCGTGTCCGCTCACGGAGACGACGCGGGGGCTCGTCGACGCCGACGCGCTCCGGACGATGCGGCCCGACGCCGTCCTCGTCAACATCGCGCGCGGGCCGATTGTCGACACCGACGCCCTGGTGACGGAGCTCCGGAACAACCGCATCCGCGGCGCCGCGCTCGACGTCACGGACCCGGAGCCGCTCCCCGAAGATCACCCGCTGTGGGGCCTGTCGAACGCGACGATCACGCCGCACAACGCCGGCCACACGCCCGAGTACTACGAGCGCGTCGCGGACATCCTCGCAGACAACGTCGCGCGGCTGGACGCCGGCGACGAGCTTCGGAACCGGGTCGTCTGAGGCGAGACCCGGGAGGTCCGCAATCGGTATAAAATATATAGAAGTATATAGCGCTAATATTATCCTAATAGAGGAGCTGATACGGTTCAAAAGTAGCGACCGGGGTGGCGGACATCGGACGAATCCTCACATGTACGTCGGAGTATATATTTTTGATCAAAATTAAGGTGTTCCATCTCCGAGGATGAGGTATGGAAACGCGGAAGGTCCAGGTCACCGGCGGTTCGACGTACACGGTCTCGATTCCGAAGACGTGGGCGACCGACAACGACGTCGAGGCCGGGACGGAGATCGAGTTCCACCCGGACGGCGACTCGTTGGTCCTCACCCCGCGGTCCGACGAGGAGCGGACGCGGGGGTCGCTGGACATCGCCGACCTGACCGGGCAGGCGCTCCAGCGCGCGGTGACGACGATGTACGTCAGCGGGTTCGACGTCATCGAACTGGCGGCCGCGGAGATCACCACCGAGCAGCGGTCGACGATCCGCGACGCGGTTCAGAGCCTCGTCGGCCTGGAGGTGTTAGAGGAGACGCGCGACAGGGTCGTCGTTCAGGACCTCCTCGACTCCTCGGAGCTTTCGATCCACAACGCGGTCACGCGGATGCGGCTGATCTCGCTGTCGATGCTCGAGGACGCGATCACCGCGCTCGCGGAACACGACCACGACCTCGCGCGCGACGTGATCGGCCGCGACGACGATCTCGACCGGCTGTGGCTCGTCGTCTCGCGGATCTTCCGTGCCACGCTGCGGACGCCGAAGGCCGCCGAGGAGCTCGGCCTCCCCCGCGAGGAGTGTTTCGACTACCACTCCAGCGCCCGCCAGCTGGAGCGGATCGGCGACCACGCGACGAAGATCGCGCACCTGACGCTGAACATCGACGAGCCGCTGCCCGAGGAGGTCGTCGAGGCGGTGAGCGACCTCCACGGGGACGCCGTCGACGTGATCGACGCGGCGATGGACGCGCTGTTCGACGACGACACCGACGCCGCGACCCGGCGAGCCAACGAGGCGCGGGCCGGGGTCAGGGCGATCGACGAGCGCGTCCGCTCCATCGACGAGCTCCTCCGCGACCTTGACCCCACGCGCGCGCAGCTGCTGGGGCTCGTCGTCGACTCCGTGCTCCGCTCGGCCGACTACGGCGGTAACATCGCCGAGACCGCCCTCCAGAAGGCCGCCCCGACGCCGTGAACGGGTCGCGGCTCGAATCGAGACGTTCGTCCCCGATCTCGTTGCCGCGTGAACGGGTTTTTTGACCGCGCTCCCCCGAGGGGATCGCATGCCAGAGATCGAACTCGGCGTGCCGAAGGGCGTCGTCGAGTCGCTTCCGGAGGAAGAGGGGACGGCCGAGCGCGACATGCGACGCGCAATCGCGGGGATCCAGTCGCGGCTGAACGACGCGCTCGACGAGGCGGAGCCGGACGAGGCGGCCGAGGTCGTCGCCGACGCGGTCGAGCGCATGGAGTCGCAGGCGAGCACGTACCACGAGTTCGTTCCGGAGCTGCGGGCGTGGGGGCAGTCGCCTATCTACGCGATCGCGTGGCGGAACCTCTACCTCGAACTCATCGGCCAGCTGTACGACCACGAGTGGCTCGCCGACGACCTCGACCGCGAGCGCAACTTCCGGCTGGTCGAAGACGGGATCCGCCTCTCCGACCTGTAGTCGGCGACCCGTCGACTTCCCGACCGTCACCTTCCGCGGCCGGCCGCTTTTAAGCCGCCGCGACACGACGTACGGGTATGGAACTGGAACTGCGGTTCTTCGCGACGTTTCGCGAGGCCGCCGGCGGGAAGACGGTGAACGCGGAGTTCGCCGACGGCTCCACCGTCGGCGAGGTTCTGCGCGAACTGGAGTCCGAGTACGAGGGGATGGAGGGCCGGCTGATCGTCGACGGCGACCTCGCCCCGCAGATCAACGTTCTGAAGAACGGCCGTGAGGTGCTTCACCTCGACGGGCTCGACACGCCGATGGCGGACGGCGACCGGCTCTCGGTGTTCCCGCCGGTCGCGGGGGGCGCATGAGCGACGACGGGTCAGCGGCCGGAGGCGGTGGCGGCGACGGCACGACGGCGACCGAGGAGGCCGACGGCGACGCGAGCGACGATTCGCCCGGTCCTCCGCCCGCGGACGAGGGATGGGAGCGCGAGACGGTTGCGTACCGCGGTATCTCTCGGCGGCTGGCCGCCCACTACCTCCGAAACCTGGGCGGCGAGCTGGTCGGGACCGACGACCCCGCGGAGGCGACCCGCGTGGACGGTGACGGCTGGCGCGTGACCCTCCGCGCCGAGGAGGTGACCGCCGCGGCCGCGATCAAGCTCACGGAGGTGACCGCGGAGTTCGCGGGCGACCCCGAGACGCTCGCCGAACTCCTGCCGAAGTACCGCCAGAAGGCCATGCGCGCCGGCGGGTGATGTCCGACGACGACGCGACTGCGGATCCCGACGACGCGACTGCGGATCCCGACGACGGCACCGGGGGCTCCGGAGTCCCAGAAGCCGCCGAGCAGGACCCGGGCCCGTATCCGATCGAGGGCACCGCGCTGGTGAAGACGGCCGCGCTCGCGAGCGTGCCGGCGGCCCGCGTGCCGGCGCTGCTCGCGCGCGTCCAGGCCGATCTCGGCCCCAGAATCGACGCGTACCGCCGCCGGTACGAGCGGATCGCGGCCGAACCGGGGCGCGAGACGTTCCTCGTCGAGCCGGACCACTGGGAGGCGGTGGCCGACCGCGTCGGGCTCGACGAGCGCGAGTTCGACGCCGTGGTCCGCGCCCACGAGGCCGCGGTCGAGCGGATCGGCTCCGGGAGCGGTCGCCGGGAGGAGTTCGAGGCCGCGCTGGAGATCCGGTCCGGCGTCGTCATCGGCGTCGAGGAGGGGGACGGCGACCGCGACGCAGATGCGGAGAGAGACCGCGACGCGGACGCGGACGGCGACTGATCCGAGTCCTGCCGTCACCGACGCCTTTTCGAACCGCAGCGCGGACGTTCCCGCATGCGACTCGCTCGACTGCTCACGCCGGACGGATCCGTCACCGGCCGCTACGACGACGGCGCGGTCGTCGCCGACGACGGCCGCTACGAGGTCGGTCGCGACGGGCGACTGCTCCCGCCGTGTGACCCAAGCGCGCTGTACTGCGTCGGTCGGAACTACGCCGAGACGCTCGACCAGATGGACTACGAGCGCCCCGAGGAGCCGGACTTCTTCATAAAGCCCCCGGCGAGCCTGCTCGCGCACGGCGAGCCGATCCGGTACCCGGAGTGGACCGACGAGCTGACCTACGCCGGCGAACTGGTCGCCGTGATCGACGAGCGGTGCCGCGACCTCGACCCCGAAGACGTCCCGGACGCGGTGCGCGGCTACACGGTCATGAACGACGTCGACGCGCTCGACCAGCAGGGGCGGACCGCGCGCAAGGCGTTCGACGGCTCGGCGCCGCTCGGGCCGTGGATCGAGACCGACGTGGACCCGACGGGGCTCGATATCGAGACGACCGTGGGCGGCGAGACGCGTCAGGACGCGAACACCGAACTGATGCTGTTCGGCCCGCACGAGGTGGTCTCGTACCTCTCCAAGCGGTTCACCTTCGAACCGGGCGACTGCGTCGCCTTCGGGAGCCCGGCGAACCCCGGCCTCGTCGAGCCCGGCGAGCGCGTCGAGATCACCTACGAGGGGGTCGGCACGCTCTCGAACGCGGTGGTCGCGCCGGACGCGGAGTAGCGTCTCCGAGTTCAGCCGGGCGGGCGTCGACCGAGATCAGCCGCCCGCCGGGTCGAGGTCGTCGACGCTCGCGTCGTCGATCAGGTCGTCGGCGGTCCGCAGATCCGTCTCGTCGCCGGTCCGGACGTACGCACCGAGCGCGTCGGCGGCCTCGACGAGCGCGTCCGCGGCCGCGGGCGGCACGTCACCGCCGAGCGCGTCGACGCGCGTGACGCGGTCGCGGAGGCGTTCGAAGGCGTCGCGGGCGGGACCGATCCTGTCCTCCGGATCCGCTCCGTCGACGGTGACCGTCGGGGCGTCGTCGTGGGTGTCTTTGTCGTCGTCGCTTTCGGTGTCGCTGTCTTCGGTTTCGCTCCGCTCGGCGCCCGCTTCGAGTTCGTCGAGGAAGTCGAGCGCGTCGCTCCGGAACGCCTCGACCGCGCGCACGGCCGCCATCCCCCGGGCCTCGCGGAGCGCGGTCGGGACCTCGTCGGGCGCCGGTCGGTCGCCGTCGTCGGCGCCGGCGAGCAGCGCGAGGAGGTACTCGCGGTCGGCATCGGTCGGGTCGCGCAGTCGCTCGAAGCAGTCGACCGCCTCCAGCAGTTCGCGGGTCGCGAGGTACGTTCCGTCGAGCGGGGCGAGCCGGCCGCCGTCGATGAACCCGCGCTTCCGGCAGTACTCCCGGAGGTCGGACTGGAGGTCGTCGGTCCCCGACCGCGGGAGGGTCTCGGGGGCGTCCCCGAACCGCTCGCGGTGCGGGGAGAGGTCGAGGGAGACGGGCGCGTCGGTGTGTGCGGTGCGGTCGTCGACGCCGACGCTGCGTAAGTCGCCGCAGCTCGGACACGCGACGGAGCCCGTCTCGTAGTACGACCACCGCGCGCCGCAGGACTGGCACTCGCGTTCGCCGCGGACTTTCATGCGAGGCGGTTCGTCGCGTCCGCCCTAAACGACTGCGGGTCGGCGGTGGGGGCTCGGGAGACGATCGTTCAGTTGCCAGCATATTTCACGCCCTCCGGCGAACGGTCGGTATGACCTGGCACGCCGTCGACGCGCTCGACCGCGCCGTCGACACGACGCGGCGTTTTCTCTTCCCGTTCGAGGCGGTGCGGTGGGCGAAGCTCGCGTTCCTCGCGCTCGTGATGGCGGGCGGTGGCGCCGGAGTGTCGGGCGTTGGTGTGCCGGGCGCCGCTTCGTCGTCGTTCGGCGCCTCGTCCGGCCGAGCCGGCGCCTGGAGTGAGTTCGCCGCCACGGAATCTGAGTCGGTGCCGGCGGAGGTCGAGCGCGCCGTGAGTACGGCCGCCGAGCTGCTCGCCGGGCTCGACGCCGTGCTGCTGGTCGGAATCGCGGTCGGTGCGGTGCTCGTCGCAGTCGCGCTCCTCGCGTGTTCGATCGCCTTCCGGCTGGTCTTCTACGACGCGCTCGCGACGACCGAGGTCGCGCTCTGGCGGCCGTTCCGCGATCGGTTCCGGCAGGCGCTGGGACTGCTCGCCTTTTCGGCGGTCCTCGCGGTCGCGACCGGAGTCCCCGTACTCGCGTTCGTCGTCGCCGTCGACCCCGCGGCGTTGCGCGCGGTCGGGGTTTCGTTCGGCGGTCTCACTGGTTCGTCGACGATCGTGACCGCAGCGCTCGGGGCGCTCGCTGTGGTTGCGCTCGGGACCGCACTGATCGGGACCGTCGCGTCCCGACTCACGTTCGAGTTCGTCGCGCCGGCGATGGTCGCCCGCGACGTCGGCGTGCTCGACGGATGGCGAGCAGTTTGGGCATCGTTCCGCGGATCGTGGGGGCAGGTCGTCGCCTACTTCGTGGTTCACGCCGTCGTCGCGGCGGGCGTCGGGATCGTTCAGGCCATCGTCGTCGCGTTCGCCGGCGGCGTCGTCGCGGTGACGGGTCTCGTCGCGCTCCTCCTCGCGGCGGTCCCCCTCGGCGGCGTCGAGGCGCTGATCGGGACGACTGCGGGACTGATCGTTCTCGCGACCGTTCTGGGTTGCGCGGTCGTCGCGGTCGTGGTCCTGACGCTCCCGGTCACCTTGCTCGTGGGGACGTACCTGACCGCGTACGAGGTCTCGACGCTCGCCGGGATCGATCCCGACTTGGCCCCCTTGTCGCCGGCGCTCGTCGCGCCCGAGGAATCGGCATCAGTGAGTGAGTGATTCGGCGGTGGTCGTGCGTCACTGTAGGCGATTCGGCGGTGGTCGTGCGGCGTCAGGGCTCTCGGCACCGTATCGCGATCGTCGGATGATCGTCGAACGTCGAATCGCATATTCGACACCATAGGATACCTTTTTACTCCGTTCACGAATGGAGGGAGATATGGGACTGGACGACGACGCGCGGGAGTACCACCGACAGGAGCCGCCCGGAAAGATCGAGATCGAGACGACGAAGCCCACGAACACGCAGCGAGACCTCTCGCTGGCGTACTCGCCGGGGGTCGCGGCGCCGTGTCGCGACATCGCGGCCGATCCCGAGTCCGTCTTCGAGTACACGGCGAAGGGGAACCTCGTCGCCGTCGTCTCGAACGGCTCGGCCGTCCTCGGGCTCGGCGACATCGGCGCCGCCGCCTCGAAGCCCGTCATGGAGGGGAAGGGGGTGCTGTTCAAGCGGTTCGCCGACATCGACGTGTTCGACATCGAGCTCGACATCGACTCCGTCGACCCGTTCTGCGAGGCGGTGAAGGCGATGGAGCCGACGTTCGGCGGGATCAACCTCGAGGACATCAAGGCTCCCGAGTGCTTCAAGATCGAGGAGCGACTCCGCGAGGAGATGGACGTCCCGGTGTTCCACGACGACCAGCACGGCACCGCGATCATCTCCGGCGCGGCGCTGATGAACGCGGTCGACATATCCGGGAAGGAGCTCTCAGAGCTCGATATCGTCTTCTCGGGCGCCGGCGCGTCGGCCATCGCGACGGCCCGATTCTACGTTTCGCTCGGCGCGCGCAAGGAGAACATCACGATGTGCGACTCCTCGGGGATCATCACCGAGGAGCGCGTCGAGGCCGGCGAGGTCAACGAGTACAAGAGCCAGTTCGCCACGCCCGTCGAGGGCGGTGACCTCGCGGACGCGATGGAGGGCGCAGACGTGTTCGTCGGACTCTCGGTGGGGGGGATCGTCTCGCAGGAGATGGTCCGCTCGATGGGCGACGACCCGATCATCTTCGCGATGGCGAACCCCGACCCGGAGATCACCTACGAGGACGCGAAGGACGCGCGCGACGACACGGTGATCATGGCGACGGGCCGGTCCGACTACCCGAACATGGTGAACAACGTGCTCGGGTTCCCCTTCCTGTTCCGCGGGGCGCTCGACGTGCGCGCGACCGAGATCAACGAGGAGATGAAGGCGGCCGCCGCGGAGGCGCTCGCCGACCTCGCGCGCAAGGACGTCCCGGACGCGGTCGTGAAGGCGTACGGCGACGAGCCCCTCCAGTTCGGCCCCGACTACGTCATCCCGAAGCCGCTCGACCCCCGCGTGCTGTTCGAGGTGGCGCCGCGCGTCGCGGAGGCGGCGATGGAGTCCGGGTCCGCGCGGGCCGAGATCGACTTAGAGAAGTACCGGGAGCGGCTCGAAGCGCGGCTCGGGAAGTCCCGTGAGATGATGCGGGTCGTGTTGAACAAAGCGAAGAGCGACCCGAAGCGGATCGCGCTCGCGGAGGGCACCGACGAGAAGATGATCCGCGCCGCCTACCAGCTCTCCGAGCAGGGGATCGCGGAGCCGGTGTTGCTCGGCGACGCCGACACCATCTCCCAGACTGCGGCCGAACTCGGCCTATCCTTCCGCCCCGAAGTGGTCGACCCCGACGACCGGGACGTCTCCGACTACGGCGATCGGCTGTACGAGCTCCGGAAGCGCAAGGGAATCACGAAGCGCGAAGCGGACGACTTGGTGAAGCGGGACACGAACTACCTCGGGAGCGTGATGGTCGAGACCGGCGACGTCGACGCGATGCTCACCGGGCTCACCCACCACTACCCGTCCGCGCTCCGGCCGCCGCTCCAGATCGTCGGATCCGCGGCCGACACCGACACCGTCGCCGGCGTGTACATGCTCACGTTCAAGAACCGGGTCATCTTCTGTGCGGACACGACCGTCAATCAGGACCCGGACGCCGAGACGCTGGCGGAGGTCACGCGACACACCGCCGACCTCGCGCGCCGGTTCAACGTCGAGCCGCGCGCGGCGATGCTGTCGTACTCCAACTTCGGGAGCGTCGACAACGAGGGGACACGAAAGCCGCGCGACGCGGTCGACATCCTCCAGTCCGACGACGCGGTCGACTTCCCGGTCGACGGGGAGATGCAGGCCGACACCGCGGTCGTCGACGACATCCTCAACGGGACCTACGAGTTCTCCCAGCTCGACGAGGCCGGCAACGTCCTCGTGTTCCCGAACCTCGAAGCCGGGAACATCGGGTACAAGCTCCTCCAGCGGCTCGGCGGCGCCGAGGCCATCGGACCGATGCTCGTCGGCATGGACGAGCCGGTCCACGTGCTCCAGCGGGGCGACGAGGTGAAAGACATCGTCAACCTCGCCAGCGTCGCGGTCGTGGACGCGCAAGAGTAGTTCGTCGGCCGCAGCCCGGCGCTCGTCACACCAATTTTACTTGTTTCCAACTACGACAGTATTGACATGGGACCGAGCGAGGATCCGGACGAAGCGACCGGGCCGCGAGTGCTCGACAACAGGCGCGACGCGACTCGCTACCGGGTCCTCGTCGAGATCGCCGCGCGACAGCCGGCGGTGAGCCAAGAGGAGATCGCCGACGTCATCGGCGTGACATCGCAGGCCGTGAGCGACTACGTCCGGGATCTGGTCGACGGCGGGTTCGTGGAGAAACGCGGTCGCGGTCGGTACGAGGTGACGAAGGAGGGAGTCGACTGGATCATCACGCGAACCGACGCCCTCTCGGAGTTCGTCTCTCGGGTGTCCGACGACGTCCTGGGAAGCGTCGACGTTGACGCCGCGGTGGCGACCGACGCGCTCGAAGAGGGGGACGACGTCGGACTGGAGATGCGCGACGGGGTGTTACACGCCGTCCCCGAGGGCGGTGCGGCGGCGACGGCGGTCGTCGTCACCGGCGGCGAGGCGGGAGAGGCCGTCGGCGTCACCGACTTCGAAGGCGTCGTCGAGTACGACCCGGGCGTGGTGACGGTCGTCCCCGTTCCGGCCGTGACGGAGGGGGAGCCCCCTTCTCCGGACGTGATCAGGGATCGAGCCACCGAGGCGGACCTCGTCGCGGTCGGTGGGACCGAGGCCTACGCGCTCGTGACCCGTACCGGACTGCGGCCCGACGTCCGGTTCGGATCGGCGACGGGCGTCTCACAGGCCGCCCTTCGCGGCTTGGACGTGCTCTTGCTCGTGTCGACCGACGAACTCTCTCGGCACACGACGCGGCTGCGCGAAGACGGCGTTCGGTACGAGGTTCGCGACTCCCTCGACCGCTGAGTCGGTCACAAAGCCAGAGCGCGATGCCGTGAAGACCGGGTGCGGGGAGAATCACGTGTGGGGATGGGTTCGATTCGGGGGCGAAACGAGTAGTGAACGATACGAGCGGAGAGACACACCGTGTTTCCGGTGAAATCGGGGTCTGGCTGGGTGCGGTTGTTGGGTGGGCTGGGTATCTTGTCCGAGAAACCGAACATCCTGTCCGATTCAAAACAACAGGTTTTATTACCTAATCCAGAGTAAAGCTCGCCAAGCCACATTGGCGAAGGCTCGCCGAGCCATACAGCCCGTTTCATCGGAAACGTGGTCTCCCTCGTGATGGAGTCGTCTAACACTCCATCGAACACCGGGTTTCCGGTGAAATAGGCTGGCAATCGCCTCCCCGTTGTTGGTCTTGTGGCACACTCGTCTCACTCCTGTCGCACTCTCGCTGATCGGTGCCTATTCTCGTCGTCCGTTCTCTCTGTCGTTCTTATCGCGTCGACCTCGCTCCTCCGAGGGTCTCGCCCCGACCTACCCCAAATCACCTCAACCCGTTCCTCCCCGACCTACCCCAAACCACCTCAACCCGTTCCTCCCCGACCTACCTCTCCCCAATCCCCGCTTTCACCGGAAACACGGTGTGTGTCTCGACCGACCAACCCGTCCCCCGACCTCCCCCACGACCGCGCCCCACACCCGGCCACGAAACAGAACGCATTTCACCGGAAACCCGGTGTCTCTCTCATGGACGCAGCGGACGACCTCTTCACGAGGGAGGATCCCATCTTCGCAAACAAGGAACTCCTCGAGATCAGTCACCTGCCGGGCGAGGGGCGAATCGTCGGCCGAGACGACGAGATCGCCGACTTGGCGACGGCGGTCAATCCGGCCATCTTCGGACAGAGCCCGAGCAACGTACTCATCTACGGGAAGACGGGTACGGGGAAGTCGCTGTGTGCGAAGTACGTCTCCAAGCGACTCGTCTCGACCGCGAGCGAGGAGGGCGTCACGGCGACGTTCGCCTACGTCGACTGCGCGCAGGACACCACGGAGACGCAGGCGGTCCAGACGATCGCCGAGGGCGTCAACGACCCCGAAGAGACCGGGATCAACGTCCCCGACAAGGGACTCTCCACCTCCACGTACTACAAGCGGCTCTGGCGGATCCTCGACCAGCGGTACGACGTCGTCCTAATCTTGCTCGACGAGATCGACAAGCTCGACGACGACGCAATCCTGATGCAGCTGTCCCGCGCGGGCGAGGCCGGGAAGATCACCGACTGTAAGCTGGGCGTCGTCGGGATCAGCAACAAGATCCAGTACAAAGACCGGATGGACGAGCGCGTCAAGTCGAGCCTCTGCGAGCGCGAGTTCGTCTTCCCGCCGTACGACGCGAATCAGCTACGAGAGATCATGCAGGCGCGTGCGGACGCGTTCCACGACGACGTTCTCGACCCGTCAACTATCCCGCGCGCTGCGGCGCTCGCGGCACGTGAGCACGGTGATGCGCGGAAGGCCATCGACATCCTCAGATACGCGGGCGAGATCGCACAGGGGAACGACGAGCCCACCGTCCGCGAGGAGTTCGTCACGCAGGCGCGCGAGCGGGCCGAGACCGACCGGTTCCGAGAGCTCATCCGCGGGTCCACACCCCACTCGCGGTACGTGCTCCAGGCGCTCGCGCTGCTATCGCTCTCGAACGGTCGACAGGACGGGTTCCGGACGAGCCGCGTGTACGAGATCTACGAGAACATCTGTCGACAGGAGGGCTCCGACAGCCTCTCGCTGCGACGCGTCCGCGACCTGCTGAAGGAACACGCGTTCCTCGACATCATCGAACAGTCGAAACACAGCGGCGGCAGCGCCGAGGGAAGCTACACCAAACACCAGCTCCTCGAGGATCCGAGCGTCGTCAAAGAGGTCCTCACCGAAGACGACGCCGAAACGTAGCCGAACCGTACTCGCCCGCTCGACACTGACTGACGGCCGCTCGACACCGATTACCGCCTCATACCGAGGCGGTGGTAACCGAACAGACCGATCGATTCACCCTCAGCCGAGCAGGCCGAGCCCTTCGATGCGCTCGACGATCTCCTCGACCGCTTCCTCGGCGTCGTCGGTCCGCTTGCCGCCGGTGATAACGATCTTTCCGCTCCCGAAGAGCAGGATGACGACTTCGGGTTCGTCCATCCGGTAGACGAGCCCGGGGAACTGCTCCGGCTCGTACTCCACGTCCTCGAGGCCGAGCCCGATCGCGAGGGCGTTGAGGTTGAGGTTGTGCCCGAGGTCCGCGCTCGACACGATGTTCTGAACGGTGATCTCCGGGTCGTCTTCGACGGGGATCTGGAGGCCGCGAAGCTTCTCGAAGATGATACCGAGCGCGTCGTGGACGTCGTCGATGCTCTTCGCGCCCGTACAGACGATCTTCCCCGAGCGGAAGATGAGCGCGGCCGCTTTCGGCTCCTGGGTCCGGTACACGAGGCCGGGGAAGTTGTCCGGGTTGAAATCCGCGCCCGGGAGGTCTTCCGCGAGCGCCTCCAAATCGAGCTCCTGGCCGATACCCGTCGATGCAACAACGTTCTGAATCTCGATCGAGTCTGCAGGGTTCGTCATCGTTCGCTTTTATATGTGTCCCCCTCCCTTATAAACGCCCGTGGTATAAACGACCGGCTCGTCCCGAAACGAAATATTACCTGTCCCCGCGTACGCGCGAGCTCCCGACGTAGTGCGAGAACACTATGAAATTATTCTGATAGATTGTCCGATCGCGAGTTTCACTCCAACCGCTCGATGACGCCGTCTCTCTCCGAGTACGGCCAGTCGTTGACGGATCAACTCGTTGTAAACTGCTCCGTGAAACCGCATGACGTGGCGTAGTTAGTTCGACGGGGTTAAGTACAACCCGGGCATTCGATGAGATGCGAGGCGCCCCCGCCGAGGGGGCACCGACCGGCCGTTGACGCGGCCGGTCGAAGCGTTCCGACGTGCTTAAGTGTACAAGCCCGTTCGGTCAATACGCGAAGAACGCACCGCGGACTCGGGCCGTTCAACTCGGCCCGGTTTCGCAGAGTCGGCTCGTCCGACTCATCCGATGAGGATCACGCCCCCTGCGCTCCGGCGTAAGCGGTGATCTGATGTGAGCCGTGGTCGTTCGGTGTCATCCAAGC
>NZ_JBZVGZ010000021.1:0-60128 GCF_058630335.1 Halorubrum sp. SD41 | reverse complement strand
GGCCGCCCCGGCGGCCGCGAACGGCACCGCGCGAGGGAGTCGCCCGGCCGGAGCGAAGCGGAGGCCGGGCGACGAGGCTGGGGAGGGGTGAGGTTTCGGTGCCGTGCGGTGCGGGGCGGGACTCAAAGGGGCAGCCGTGAGGCCGGCGGAGGCGATGTAAGCACCGCAGGGAGCGAACGGAGTGAGCGACCGAGGAGCACAGCGAGCGTCCGCCGGCCTCACGGCTGGGGCTTTGGAGGCGTTCTCTGTAGGTCTATTATCAGGCGTATATAGCCGGACGGCTGGGACTTTGGAGGTGTCCGTCTCGCTGAGAGTAGTTTATAAATCAACGAGCGACACTACGCCAGACACTTATAAACAAACTCGATCAAAAACTCACACGTAATGCGAGCGTTCTTCGCCGTCAACCTCCCCGACTCCCTCGCGCCTGCCATCGCAGACGCGCAGGCCCCATTCGCGGACGCACCCGGCGTCAACCCCGTCGACCCCGAACAGGCGCACGTGACGCTGAAGTTCCTCGGCGAGGTCGCGGAGGGCGACGACGCCGGTTCCGACGACACCCCCACCGTCGACGACGTCATCGAGGCCGGCGAGCGCGCGGTCGACCGCGCCACCGTCTCCCCATTTAAATGCGCAGTCGCCGGCCTCGGCGTCTTCCCGAACCGCGAGTACGTCTCGGTCGTCTGGGCCGGGGTCGACCGCGGCGGCGACGACCTCGCCGCGCTCCACGAGGCCCTCGAAGTCGAGACGACCGCGCTCGGCGTCGACCCGGCCGACCACGACTTCACGCCGCACGTGACGCTGGGCCGCGTCGAGAACGCGACCGGGGCCGAGGCGGTCCGGGACGCGCTCGACGCGACGGACCCGGAGGTCGGATCGTTCTCGGTCGACGAGATCCGGCTGGTCGAGTCGACGCTGACCGCGTCGGGACCGGAGTACGACACCGTCCGAGAGTTCGGGCTCGGACCGTGAGGTCCGGCTCGCCGACCGGCGTCGATTCTCACCGGTGATAGCCGCGGGCGTACGTTTAACGTACCGGATCGGTGAGGGGTTCACAGATGGACGACAGGCCGCGATCGGAGGGCGCCACGGGATCGGCGGAGAGCGGCGGCGCCGGGCGGAGCGGCCGACCGACCGACGGTGACCCCCCGGCGCTGGCGCGGCTCGACCGGCGGTTCGACGCGTCGGCGCGGCGCGAGGCGGCCGAGGCGCTCGGCAACCCCTCCAGCTCGATGAGCGCCGCCGCCGAGCGGATCGTCGAGGCGCTGTTCGAGACCGCGCTCGACGACCCCGACGAGGCCGTCCGCGCGGCGGCGATCGAGTCGCTGTACTTCCACGGCGACGACCACGTCGACCGGCTGGCGCGGCGGATCGCGAAGCGGCGGGGCGACGGCGAAGACGGGGCGAACGGCGCGGGCAGCGGATCCCGGGCGGCGGGACGCGATGCCGCGGAGACGTTCGCCCGGTGGCTGGAACACGATCGGGCCGCGTATCGGATGGTCGCGGCGACCGGGCTGGCGGCGGTCGGCGGGAGGGGTGCCGCACCCCGGCTCCGCGAGGCGTTCGACGACGACGACGCCCGAGTCCGCGCCCGGGCCGTCAGGGGATACGCGCGGGTCGGCGGCGAGGCGGTCGAGGCGGTCCGACCGCTGGTGAACGCGCCGAACGACCTCGTGCGCGGCGCCGCGGCCGACGCGCTCGTCGCGATGGACAGCGACGACGCGGTCGAACTGCTCGCGCTCGCGGCGCGGCGCGGGAACGAGCGGCTCCGCCTCGTCGTCGTCGAACGACTGGGAGCGCTCGACCGACGGGACGCGACCGGGGTGCTGATCGGGTCGCTACGGGACCCCTCCGAGGCGGTCCGCCGGGCGGCCGCGAGGTCCGTCGCCGCGGTGGTCGCCGGGGCGGACGCGGTCCCCGCGGGCGACGTTCGCGACCGCCTCCTCACCGAGCGACCGTTCGAGACCGACGGCCCGCTCGCGGTGTTCCGGGCGGTCGCCGCGGAGCGAACCGCGGCCGACCGGGCGGGAGAAAGCGGGAGCGCGGTCTCCGGATCGCGAGAGCGCGTCGACGCCGAGACCAAGCGGTACGCGGCGTGGCTGTACTGTGAGCTCCTCGAAGCGGCGGACCCGGCCGCCGCCGACCGGTCGACCGCGGTCGAGTGGCTGATCGACGCGCTCGACCACCGGGACCGACTGGTTGCGGACCTCGCCGCCGCGTACCTGCCGCGGATAGCCTCGGCGGACGGGTCCGCGGAGGGGCCGGACCGCGGGAGCGAACCGCCGCTCGGCGTCGACGTCGAGCGAAAGCTCCGGGCGCTCGCGAGCGACGGGACCGCCTCCGAGGCGGCGCGGGAGCGCGCCAGAGCGGTGTTGCGACGGTTCAAGCGGGCGGTCGTCGAGGCGGCCGCGGACCGGCACGTGGAGTACGTCTACGTCCGCTGGCCCGCGGACTACACGGAGAGCTACGAGGGCTAGACGGGCGAAGAGTCGGAGAGACGGCGCCTACGGCCGGCGAACGAACCGGCCGTCGTCGACCGCGACCGTCAGGTCGATCGTCTCGTCGAGGAAGTTCAGGACGGTGGCGACGTTTCGGTCCGCGTCGGCGTCCACGTACAGCTGTAACACTCCCTCTGCGTCCGCGAGGCGGGCAGCGAGCATGCGAACGAACGCGACCGCGCGCTCGACGTCGAAGGCGGCGACGATCTGGCCGAAGACGCTCACCTCCAGCGAGACGCGCTCGCCGGACTCGTGGTTGGCGTCGAGGATCCGCGAGACGGTCTCGCCGACCTCGTCGGGGGAGAGGCGCGGGTCGAGCTCGACGAGCTCGACGTCGAGCCCCTCGAAGTCGACGTCGGGGGTCGCCTCGAAGTCGTACTCGCCGGTGGTGACGATCACCGTCCGGCGGGGCCACGACGCGAGGCGCTCGTCGAGCGTGCGGACCAGTCGCTCCGGCGTCGGCGTCACGGCGACGACGAGCCCCGCGGCGCCGTGAAAGTGCGTCCGGAGCGCGTCGGCCTCGCCGCCGGTGGGCGAGGCGTCGACGCGGACGACGCCGTCCCATCCCAGCCGGTCGGCCACGTGGACCCCGTCGGCGATCCGGTCGACCACGTGGTCGTGGAGGTGCGCCTTGAACTCGGCGACCGCGCCGTCCGTGTCGTAGGCGGTCTTGGCGGTGGCGCAGTACGGGCAGTCCCAGCTCACGCGGAAGTCCGACTTCGAGAGCGCGTCCGAGTGGTGGGCGAGCAGGTGCGACCCCGTCACGTCGGCCATCTCCGAGCGGTCCCGCGTCCACGCGACGAACCCGCACCGGTCACACGCCCAGCGGCTCACCATGATCGAGAACGTGTGTTCCGGGACCCGCCGGACGCAGATGTATGTTGTGTTATGTGTGTGGTGCCGCGCGGGCGACGGCGACGGTCACGCGGAGCCCGCCGGCTCGTCGCCGCTCCCGCGAGCCGCGGCGAACCCGTTCTCGTCGGCGTGTTCGACCCGGACGCGGGTGACCCGCGTCGCGGTCGCGCCGGTGACGGCGAGCGTGACGTCGCCGACCGCGACGCGGTCGCCCTCCCGGGGCAGTCGGCCGAGCTGTCGGGTTATCAGGCCCGCGACCGTCTCGGCGCCCGCGCCCGCGGGCAGCGAGAGCCCGAGCGTCTCGTTGAGGTGCGTCACGGTCGTCCAGCCGCGGACGACGGCGGCGTCGGGCGCGACCACGTCGACGGCGTCCGTCTCCCAGCGCCCGACCAGCTCGCCGACGACCTCCTCGAAGAGGTCCTCCAAGGTCGCGATCCCGACGACCGCGCCGTGCTCGTCGACGACGATCACCATCCGCGCCTCGCTCGCGCGCATCTCGGCGAACAGCTCGTCGAGCGGCTTCGTCTCGGGGACGAACGCCGGCTCGCTGAGCGCGCTCGCGAGATCGGCGCCCGACTCGTCCGCGCGGATCGCGTCCCGGACGTCGACGATCCCGACCACGTCGTCGCGGTTCTCGCCGTAGACGGGCATCCGGGTGACGCCCTCGCTCGCCGCCCGCGAGAGCGCGTCCGCCGGCGTCGCGGTGTCGGGGAGCGCGACGACGTCGGTCCGCGGGACCATCACCGCGGCGACGGTCGTGGTCTCCAAGTCGAGGACGCCGCGGATCATCGCGCCCTCGTCGGGGTCGAGCGCGCCCGCGGCCTCGCCCGACCGGACGAGCGTCGCGATCTCCTCGCGGGAGAGGTACGACTCGATGTCGGACTCCCCGCCGGTGAAGCGGTTGACGACGCCCGACAGCGCCTCGAACACGTACAGGACGGGGCGGAGGACGCGCTGGATCGCGACGACGACCCGCGAGACGCGGAGCGCGTGCTTCTCGGCGTTCGCGACCGCGTACGACTTCGGCGCGATCTCGCCGAAGACGATGACGAAGAGCGAGGTGACGAGCGTCGACCCCGTGGCCGCCTCGCCGCCGGAGAACCCGAAGCGGACGAACACCGCGGTCGCGACCGAGGCGGCGGCGATGTTGGCGACGTTGTTGCTCACTAAGGCCGTGACGAGGAAGCGGTGCGAGTCGTCGCGCAGCGCCGACAGCGCCCGGGCGCCCGGGGCGTCGGTCGCGACGAGCGAGTCGATCCGGTGGGTCGGCACGGAGAACACCGCGAGTTCCGAGCTGGAGAAGAAGGCGCTCACGGCGGTCAGCGCGAGGATGGCGCCGACGCCGACGAACGCGATCGTGAGGTCCATACGACCACATGCGCCCGGGTATAAAAGGGAGTACCGACGGCGAGGATACCCACGAACGCGCATTCTCCACCGGAAACGGAGGGGTCGATACCCACGAGCGCGGATCCGTCCGGGCGGCAAAACGGCGCGATTCGGAAAGCGTTAACCCCGCGCCGCGGGTGCGTTTCGGCATGAAGGTACTCGTGACCGACCCCATCGCGGACGCGGGGTTGGACCGACTCCGAGACGCCGGCCACGAGGTCGTCACCGACTACGAGAGCGAGGGCGACGCGCTGCTCGACGCCGTCGCCGACGCGAACGCGCTGATCGTTCGGTCCGGGACCGACGTGAACGAGGCCGTCTTCGAGGCCGCGACCGACCTCGTCATCGTCGGCCGCGCCGGCATCGGCGTCGACAACATCGACATCGAGGCCGCCACCGACCACGGCGTCATCGTCGCCAACGCGCCCGAGGGCAACGTCCGCGCCGCCGCCGAACACACGGTCGCGATGACGTTCGCCGTCGCGCGCTCGATCCCGCAGGCGCACGGGCGCCTCGTCGGCGGCGAGTGGGCGAAAGGCGAGTTCCTCGGCACCGAGGTGAACAACAAGACGCTCACCATCGTCGGCCTCGGCCGCGTCGGCCAGGAGGTCGCCAAGCGGCTCGACTCGCTCGGGATGGACCTCGTCGTCTACGACCCGTACATCTCCGAGGAGCGCGCCGAGCGGATGGGCGCCGAGCTCGTCGAGGACCTCCACGACGCGCTCGCCGCGGGCGACTTCGCGACGATCCACACCCCGCTCCTCCCCGAGACGGAGGGGATGATCGGCGAGGCCGAGCTGGCCCAGCTGGAGGGCGGCTACCTCATCAACTGCGCCCGCGGCGGCATCGTCGACGAGGACGCGCTCGCCGAGGCGGTCGACGACGGCGTCCTCGCGGGCGCCGCGCTCGACTCCTTCGCCGAGGAGCCGCTCCCCGCGGACTCGCCGCTGCTCGACGTCGAGGATATCGTCCTCACGCCGCACCTCGGCGCCTCGACCGAGGCCGCACAGGAGAACGTCGCGGTCGACACCGCGGAGGCCGTCCTCGCGGCGTTCGACGACGAGCCGGTCTTGACCGCGCTCAACGCGCCCTCGGTCGACGAGAGCGCCTTCCCGCGGATCGAGCCGTACATCGACGTGGCCGAGACCGCCGGGAAGGTCGCCGCCCAGCTGCTCGACGGCCGGATCACCGAGGTGGAGGCGACCTACGAGGGCGACATCGCCGCCGAGGAGGTCGACCTCGTCACCGCGAGCGCCCTGAAGGGCGTCTTCGAGCCGCTGGAGTGGCAGGTGAACGCGGTGAACGCGCCCCGGCTCGCCGAGGAGCGCGGCATCGAGGTGACGGAGTCGAAGACCCGACAGACCGACGACTTCCAGAGCCTCGTCCGCGTCACCGTGCGCAACGGCGACGACGAGATCGCGGTCGAGGGAACGCTGTTCGCCGGCGAGGACGCCCGCATCGTCCGGATCGACGGGTTCCGCGTCGACGCGGTCCCGTACGGCCACATGCTCGTCGCGCGCAACACCGACGAGCCGGGCGTCATCGGGCTCATCGGCACCGTCCTCGGCGACCACGACGTGAACATCGCCGGGATGTTCAACGGGCGCGAGACGCAGGGCGGCGAGGCGCTCACCGTCTACAACCTCGACTCGGCCGTCCCCGACGCCGCGATCGATGAGCTGCTCGCGGACGACCGGATCGTCGAGATCACCGAGATCACGCTGGACGGCGCCGACGAGCGCGCCGACGAGTAGGCGTCTCGCACCCTCTCGAACACAACCGGCAGTTTCCGGGCGGGTTTCCTAGTGGGCGTTTCGATTTATAAGCGAAAGTGTCGAATGTCCGAATAGTCCGGTCACTCATCGTCCGACTCGTCGCCTCGGTCGGGTTCGGTCTGATCGAGTAACCGTTTGAGAACCGCGTCAACGGGCTCCTCCCCGAGCTTCCGCCGATGGAGCCGATCGTACGTCTCCTCGCTGATCTCGATCCGTTCGCTGGTCACGCCGTTGGCTGTTTGTGAGACGAACAACTAAAATTCGATGCTGACGCCCCTCTGGTCGATTTTACTCGTGTAGGTGCTCGACGACCGCGTCCACGTCGTTCGGGACCGGTTCGGGGTCGCCGCCGGCCTCGTAGGCGGCGTCGGGGTCCTTGAGGAGGTGGCCGGTCGTCAGGCAGACCACTTGCTCGTCGTCCGCGACGACGCCCTCGCGGCGGAGCTTCCTCAGGCCCGCGAGGCTCGCGGCGGAGGCGGGCTCGACGCCGACCCCCTCCTCGGCGAGGTCGCGCTGGGCGTCGGTGATCGCCTCGTCGCTCACGGCGACCGCGGTGCCGCCGGTGTTGCGGATTCCGGGGATCGCCTTCGGCGCGTTGACGGGGTTGCCGATGCGGATCGCGGTCGCGCGCGTCTCGACCTCCTCCCAGCGCCGGATCTCGTCGTTCCCCTCTTCGATCGCCTCGACCATCGGGGCGGCCCCCTCGGCCTGGACGCCGGTGAGCTTGGGGACCTCGTCGACGGCGAGCGCGCCCGACTGGACGAGCTCGCGGAATCCCTTGTACAGCGCCGAGGTGTTGCCCGCGTTGCCGACGGGGAGGACGATCCGGTCCGGGAACGCGCCGTAATCGGCGTAGAACGCCTCTAAGATCTCGAAGCCGATCGTCTTCTGCCCCTCTAAGCGGAACGGGTTCAGCGAGTTGAGCAGGTACGCCTCGCCCCGGGCGGCCAGCTCCTGAACGATGTCGAGGCAGGCGTCGAAGTTGCCGTCGACCTCCAGGATTCGGGCGCCGTGGAGGCTCGCCTGCGCGACCTTCCCGGCGGCGACCTTCCCCTGGGGGAGCAACACGAGCGTCTCCATGTCGCCGCGGCCGCCGTAGGCGGCGAGCGCGGCAGAGGTGTTGCCCGTCGAGGCGCACGCGAGCGCGCCGACGCCCAGCTCCTTCGCGACGCGGACGCCGACGGTCATTCCGCGGTCCTTGAACGAGCCGGTGGGGTTCATCCCCTCGTGTTTGATCCGGAGCGCGTCGACGCCCACCGCCTCCTCGATGCGCGGGACGCGGTGGAGCGGGGTGTCGCCCTCGGGGAGGGTGACCCCGAGGTCGAAGGGGAGCGCCTCGCGGTAGCGCCAGACGCCGCGGTCGGGGCCGTCGGAGGGCGCGCCCGCGCCGAACTCGTCGAACGTCGGCGGGTCGGCGTACCGCACTTCGAGCAGGCCGCCGCAGTCGTCGCAGGTGTACCGGACGTCGTCGAACGGGGCGAACGTCTCGTCGCACTCGATACACGCGAGCCACGTCCCGTCGGCGGCGCAGTCGGGCGCCGCCGGGGCCGGGGCGTCGATGGCGAGATCCATTACGTCGAGGTCCGTTCCGCCGCGGCTTAAGACGGGCGGTCGGAACGGACGTTGCCGGCCGGAACGAAGGTGTTCGGTCGTCGGCCGGAACGAAAGTGTTTGGTCTCAGTCGACGATGATCTCGGAGGTGTCGTCGCCCTCGTCCCCGCCGGAGCCGAGGCGGTCCTGATAGCGCTGGATCCAGTCGGCGAAGCAGTCGGGGCAGAGCCGCTGGGTGTCGATGTTCGCCCGGTCGACGCTCAGCCGGACGGTGCGCGAGAGCGCGTCCGTCGTCGGCTCGCCGCAGGCGTCGCAGGGCTCGGTCGTCGGCGCGTCGCTCATGTCGTACCGGTCGCGGCGGCGGCTCTTAAAAGTACGTCGACGGGTCGGGGACGGCGACGAGGGGACGGGGGACGGCGCCGGGAACGCCGGAGGATGGCACCGGAACTGTCGGACTGAGCCTCACACCGTCCGGAACGCGCGGTCGCCGGCGTCGCCGAGGCCGGGGACGATGAACCCGTCGTCGTCGAGGTGGTCGTCGATGGCGACGGTCAGCAGGTCTGCCTCGGAGACGGCCTCGCTCACGCGGACGAGGCCGGCCGGTGCGGAGACCGCGGAGAGCACGAACAGGTCCTCGAAGTCGTCGGCCTCGTCGAGGACGTGGTCGAGGACGGCGACCATCGTCGATCCCGTCGCGAGCATCGGGTCCGCGACGATGACGGTGTCCTCCGGGCGGATCTCGGGGAGCTTCACGTAGTCGATGGTGATCGGGAACTCGCCGTCCGCGGTCATCCCGGCCTCCTCGTCGCGGCCGGCGGAGATAACCCCCTGCTTCGCGCGGGGGAACGCCTTCAGGAGTCCCTCGACGAACGGGGTCGCGGCGCGAAGGACGTTGATGATCACCACGTCGTCGAGCCCCTTCACGCGCTCGCCGGTCGTCTCCGCGAGGGGGGTCTCGACGGGGACGTACTCCGTCTCCATCGCGCCGTCGATGATCTCGTAGCCGCAGATGCGGCCGAGCTTCACGAGCCCCTTTCGGAACGCGACCTGCTCCGTCTCGACGTCGCGCAGCCGCGAGAGGGTGTCCGTCGCCAGCGCGTGCGTGATGAGGTGTGCGTCGTCTCGGTCTTCGATCGTCATTGTCCGAAATCCAGCCCGGAACGGTCTTAAAACGTGGCGAATCGACCGCTCGCTGCCCGTCCGACGGGCGGCGAACGCACGGTCGGCGGTCGGTCCGAGCCGATACGTTGATACGCTGCGGTCGTCGAACTCGCGATATGGTACTGTCCGCCTCCACCGTGTCGCTGGTCAGCATCGCGATGACGGTGCTGATGGTCGCCGCGATGCTGTACTTGGTCTGGGGAGCGCTCGACAGCGACATCCACAGCCCGAGTCCCGGCGACACCGAGGAACCGGAGCTGGAGGAAGGTGAGGAATCGGGAGAAGAGCAGGAGCTGCCCGAAGGCAACGCCGCGTAACAGAGCGGCTCGTTTCGCGGGCGGACCCGTCCGTTTCTACGGTCCCGGTACCGACTCGTCCGCCCCCGACTCGTGGACGACGACGTCGTCTGTCGCCGGGGGCGCGCCGACCGCTAACACGGTCGTCGGGTCCGTCGCGTCGGCCGGGTTGTACGCGCGCTGCGGGCTGCCGGGGTCGACGACGAACAGGTCGCCGGTCGGAACCTCGTAGGTCTCGTCGGGCGTTTCGACCGCGAGCGTCCCCTCGATCACGTAGAACGCCTCCTGTTGGGTCTCGTGGGCGTGGTACGCGAGCGGGAGCTGTTCGCCGGGGTCGGCGCGGAAGCGGTTGATCGCGACGGCGTCGAGTCCGCCCGGGTCCGACAGCTTCCGGCACTCGCAGGGACGGTCCGGCTCCGGTTCGACGGCGTCGACGTCGACCACGCGGTATCCCATGCGAACACCTCCCGCGGCGGCCGCAAAAGGGCGTCGGCCGCGAGAGCGGCGGCGTCTCCGGCGGCGACACGCGAAGAGATTTATACGCGTCCGTATCCTACCCCGGGCCATCCGATGGAAGAGAGCATCTCCGGCTTCAAGGTGCGCGGCGACTGGGGCGACGTCGTCGAACACGGCGAGCGGATCGCCCTCGCGCTCCGGGAGGTCGGCGTCGACGGCGACGCCTACTACGAGTTCGACGAGTGGCGTCCCAAGACCCACGAGCGCATCGACGAGGACGTCTCGGAGAAGACCGCGGCGCAGGCCTCCGTCGACGAGGGGAAAGGCGAGCGCGCGGGGAAGTCGCCGGGAGACGACCTCCAGACGGCCGGGGAGAAGCTCACGGAGTCCTACGAGAAGGTCGAGGAGAACGACACGGAGAGCGCCCGCGAGAGCTGGGGGGAGTCGATCGAACACGTCGCCCGCGCGGCCGACTCGGCCAGCCGGAAGGCGCTCCGGAAGGTGGAAGACGCCGTCTACCGGAACGTGATGACCCAGATGGCGCCGTACTACTTCGACAACGAGCTCGTCAGCGCGAACATCCAGGAGGTCGCCCGCGCCGAGGACGGCGAGACGTTCGTCTTCGAGGTGAACGTCAACGACGACGAGCTGAAAGGCGAGGTGTCCGAGGTCCTCGGCGAGTACGAGTCCGAGATCGACCGCTGGCACGTCGAGACCGAGAAGCGGACCGACGACGTCGCGGCCGCCGAGGGCGTCGAGCCGCCCGCCGAAGAGGGGGGCCCGGACTCGACGACGACGTGAGAGCGGTTAGCGACTCGGTCCCCGAAAACGCCGAGACGCATCGGTCGCTTTTAACTCGCCGACCGCCGAATCACACCCATGAGCGAGGTACTCCGAGTCGAGGCGGGCGAGCTGTCCGCGGACGAACTCATCGACGCGCTCAACGACGGCCGGCGGATCCTCGTCGACGTCGAGGTCGCCGGGGCCAGCCACGAGGTCGCCCTCCGCTACGACGGGGAGACGTACCACTGCGACACGCCGACGAACCTCCATCGGCACGCGGACGAGTCGGGGATGCGGGGCTGCATCGACCAGATGGGGTACGCCGCCGAGGAGTGACGCCGTCGACCAGAAACCGACATTTAACCTCGCCGCGCGCGAACCGGGTCGCATGAGCGATCCCGAGATCGAGGACCTCGTCGGCGACACCTCCCCTTCCTTCGAGCACGTCCTCTCCTGCGTCTTCGGCGTGCGCGACCACGAGAGCCGCGCGTACCTCGAACTGCTCGAGTACCCGGGCAGCACCGTCTCGGAGCTGGCCGACGCGCTCGACCGGGACCGGTCGAACGTGAACCGGTCGCTGTCGACGCTCCGCGAGAAGGGGCTCGTCGAGCGCCGGCGGCGGCTGCTCGACTCCGGCGGCTACGTCTACCAGTACACCGCGATTCCGGTCCCGGAGGCCAAGCGCCGGCTCCACGACGCCCTCGACGAGTGGGTCGGCGACGTCCACGACGCCATCGACGCGTTCGAACCGGACGAGCGCTGAGTTCGCTTTCCCTTACTCTTCCGCCTCCTCTCCGTCCGCGCCCGCGGTCAGCCCGTCGTCGTCGGGGCGGTCGAGCGCGCGCTCGGCGTCGTGGTGGTCGGAGTAGCCGTCGAACCAGCGGGCGATGCGCTCGATGCGGTCGACGACGTGCCCGGGCTCGCCGGACCGAGAGAGTTCGTGGCCCTCGCGGGGGTACCTGACGAACCGCGTGTCGACGCCGTTCTTCCGGAGGATCCGGTGGTACAGCTCCGCTGTACAGATCGGCGTCCGCGTGTCGTCCTCGGAGTGGACGAGGAGCGTGGGCGTGTCGACCGCGTCGGCGTGGCCGGTCGGCGACTGCTCCCAGAGCCACCCGGGCTCCTCGGAGGGGACCGTGTCGAAGTCGCCCTCGACGAGCTTGTAGGCGGCGTCGGTCGAGCCGTAGAAGCCGGTGAGGTCGTAGACGCCGCGCTGGGCGACCGCCGCCCGGAAGTAGTCGGTCTGCCCGACCGTCCACGAGGCCATGAACCCGCCGAAGGAGCCCCCGGTGACGAAGGCGTTGTCGGCGTCGACCTCCGGGCGGTCGGCGACGGTCTCGACGCCCGCCATCACGTCGTCGAGGGTGACCGCGCCCCAGTCGCGCTCGATGGCCTGCGTGAACGCCTCGCCGTAGCCGGTCGAGCCGCGGGGGTTCGACCAGAAGACCGCGTAGCCGCGGGCCGCGAGCGTCTGGAACTCGTGCCACATCGTCCCCGCAGTCGACCACATCGCGTGCGGGCCGCCGTGGATCTCGACCGCGAGCGGGTACGGCTCGTCGGCGCCGTCGCCGGCGGCCGCGTCCCCGTCGCCCGAACCTGCCGGCGGCGTCAACAGCCACCCCTGGATCTCCACCCCGTCCGACTCGAACCGGAGTTCCTCGGGCTCGCCGACCGCCCGCTCGGCGAGGTAGTCGGCGTTCAGCTCGGTCAGGCGGGTCGTCTCGTCGGCCGCGGCGTCGTAGGCGAACGCGTCGCCCGGGTGGTCCCACTCGCTCGCGGCGTACGCGACGGTGACCGACTCGGGGCCGGCGCCGGCCTCGCCGCCGACGGTCGCGCCAGAGACGGTGCCCGGTCGGATCAGGCGTTCGGGGTCGGCGCTCCCGTCCGCGGGGACGTGCCACAGCGCCGTCTTCCCCTCGTCGGGCGTCGCGAAGTAGATCGTCTCCTCGTCGGGCCCCCACCCCGGCGTCACGTCGCGGCCGAGCCCGCGGTCGATGCCGCCGGTGAGGTCGGTGACCGCGCCCGAGTCGGCGTCGAGGACGCGGAGGTCCGTCGGCTGCATCGACACCTGCTCCGGCTCCGCGTGCGTGAACGCGACCCGGCCGTCCGCGGTCGCCGCGAGGTCCGCGCCCCAGCCGGTCGTGGTGTGGACGCGCTCGGCCTCGTCGGCCGCCAAGTCGTGGGCCCAGATCGCGATCTCCACGGAGTCGTCGGGGTCGTCGCCGACCGCCTCGGTGTAGTACAGCGTGTCGGCGTCGCCCCACGACGGGCCGGCGAAGTCGGCGTCGCGGTCGGTGACGCGTTCGACCGCCCCCGACTCGGCCGGGTCAGGGTCGGTGACGCCGCCGACGCTCGCGTCCGCGTCGACGACGTACACGCCGGGGCGCCGGCCGTCGAAGTACCGCTCGGCGGAGCGGTAGACGGTTCGGTCGACGACGCGCGGGTCGGGGTGCTCCTCGGGCTCGTAGCCGTCCGGGACGGCGAGGTCGCGGTCGGCCTCGCGGTCGTCCGCGGTCACGGACTGGACGAACGCGATCCGCTCGCCGTCCGGGGACCACGCGATCCGCGAGACGCCGCCGACGACGTCGGTGACGCGGCGGGCCTCGCCGCCGGCGACCGGGAGGACCCACAGCTGCTGACGGTCGTCGGCCGCGCCGCGGGTGGAGGTGAACGCGAGCCGGTCGCCGGAGGGGCTCCAGCGCGGCTCGGCGTCGGACCCCTCCGGGATGGTGAGTCGGCGCGGGTCGCCCTCACCGTCGGCGTCGACGAGGTAGACGGTCGTCTCGTACTCCTCGTCGTCGGTCGGCTGTCGGCGCACGAAGGCGACGCGGTCGCCGTCCGGCGAGATCCGGGGGTCGGACGGGACCGCGATGTCGTGGTAGTCGGCGGCGGTGATCGGTTCCATAGGACTCACTCGGACGGGGGAGGCAAAAGGCGTCGGGAGCCGGAAAGGCGGGCGGCGGTCCCGCCTCCGCGGTCGCCGAGTCGGACCGGTCGCCCGCGGGAGCGCGGCCGGTCAGTCGTCGCCGTTGTCGAACGCCAGCGAGACGCCGCCGTCGTCGACGGTCGCGCCCGCGGCGCAGACCGGGTGTTCGAGGTCGGCGCCGAGCAGTTCCGTCGCGACCGACGGTGCGTCGGTCGCCGTCAGGTCGTACGGCTCGGGCGCGTTCGTCTCGTAGGTGGCGACGACGGTTGGCTCGTCGACGGTCCTGACGAGCAGCGCGTCGCGGCGGACGGTGCCGATCGCCGCCGCGTCGACGCCGACGACGCCGGCGACGCGGGGCGTGTCGTAGTCGTCCTTCTCGAAGTCGAGCGCGAGCAGCGCCGACGCGAGCGCGTCGCGGGCGGGGTAGCCGCGCTCCAGCTTCTCCGCGATCGGGTCGACGTGCGAGCCGTTGCCGAGGGCCGCCAGCGGCTCCTCGGTCGGCGTCTCGACCGCCCGCGCGCAGTTGTAGGAGACGTAGGGGTTGTCGGTCCCGGGCGCGTCCGGCGTCGGGCCGACGGTGAGCGTCTCGCCGCGGTCGCGGACGCGGCGGTTCGGGAACGAGCGCGAGGAGACGCGGTAGCCGCCGATTCCGGGCGCGACGACGACGAATCGTCCGACGTACATACAGCTTCGTGCGGATTGGGTCGTGTAAAACGCGTCGATATACCCACGAACGCGATCCGCAGGCGGCGCGAGGCGAACGGCGACCCCGCGACGGGGAGACCGTCGCACGCGGGAGCGTCAACCGATCGCACGGCGGCCGCAACGCGCAACGCTTACAAAGACGTACTGGCTACCGATAAGTGCGCAGTCCATTGGGGTAGTGGCCAATCCTGTTGCCTTCTGGGGGCAACGACCCTGGTTCGAATCCAGGATGGACTACTTCTCTCGTTTTCGCTTCGCTTGGAACCGAGCGGCGACCCCGTCTCTCGGTCTCCAGTCGAAACGAAGGGGTGGCAGACATCGGTCCCGAACCCGCGGTCACTTCTCGACGTCGAGCAGCGCGACGCGCTCGCGGACGACGTCGATGAGGTCGCCGTTCGTGGCGGCGAGTTCGCGGTCGGTGACGCCGTAGAACTCCCGGACGCGGTCCTCGTCGAACGCGGTCCCGAGGTCGGCTCCGTCGGTGATTTCGGTCGAGCCGGCGGCGAGTTCCCGAACCGCCTCGACCGCGCCGTCGAGGTCCGCGGTCGGTCGGTCGGCGCCGGGGACCTCGCCGAAGTCCGCGACGAGGACGACCGCGGCGCGCTCGCCCTCCGAGACGCCGAGTTCGAGCGCCCGGTCGATCTGCCGGCGACCGGCGGCGTACAGGAGGACCTCGACGCCGGGGTCGCGCGCGACCGCCTCGCCGCGGGCGATCGACCGCGCGGCGAGCCGCGCCGCCTCGCGGAGCTGCGTCGCGGAGACGACGAGGCCGGCGTCGAACGCCTGGACGATCGCGCCGGTCTCCACGGCGATTTCGTCGAGATCGGCGAGGAACGCGTCGAGGTCGGCGATCGCGAAGGTGCCGCGGACGAGGCGGACCGCGGGGTCGGGCGCCGGCTCGCCGTCGGCGTCGGGCGCCGGCTCACTGTCGACGTCGACAGCCGGGTCAGTCATCCGAAATCACCCAGACTCGCCTGCCCGTCGCCGTCGCCGTCGGCGTCAGCGCCCGCGGTCGCCGCCGCGCTCGCCGAGCGGTCCGGATCGACGCCGTCGAGGGACGGGTCCTCGCGGCCGGCGTTCTCCAAGATACGCTCCGCAGTGCGCTCGCGGCCGCGGAGCGCGCCCAGCACGACCGCCTTGTCGGCCTCCCGGAGGTCGGCGCGGCTCTCGATGCCGGCCTCGAAGAGGCGGCGGGCGCGCTTGCGGCCGACGTTGCGGACGCCGGCGAGGTCGAGCAGCTCCTCGCGGACGCCGTACTCCAGCCGCTTGCGAGCCTCGCGGACCTGAACGACGACGTCGCCGTCGATCCCCTCGACGTCGCGGGCGAGCGTCTCGGCGGCGCGGAGGAGCCACTCGGCGGTGTCGACCTTCCCGCGGATGTCGCCCGGTCCGACGCCGTAGCGCTCCGCGATCCGGTCTTCGTCGACCTCGTTCGCCCAGTCTTCTAAGAGGCGCCCCGTCTTCAGCGCGGCGAGCCAGTCCTCGAAGCGCACGTCCTCGTACTCGGAGGGCACGTCGCCGAGGAACTCCGCCTCGCGCTCGTAGCAGACCTCGGTGTACTCCTCGCGGTCGCCGGACTTCAGGTACAGCTCGTAGGTGTCGGGGGTCCGGCTGACGAGGTGATAGAGGCCGAGCGGGGTGACGGTGGGGCCGTCGTCGGCGTCCGAGTCCGCCGCCGCCTCGGCGTCCGCGTTGCCGTCCGCCTCGTCGTCCGCCCGCGTGTACGTCGTGAACCCGGCTTCGTCGGCGCCCGCGTCGGGGTCGGCGTCCGCGCCGGCACCGTCGGCGGGGACGAAGTCGCCGGCGGCGTCCTCGTCGTCGCCGTCCGCCACGGTCCGCAGGCCGTCGAGGATCTCGGCCGCGCTCATCGGGTCGAGGTAGAGCCGCGAGACGGTGTGGCCGATGCCGGTCGCGGCGAGGCCCTCGCTCCCGCCGTCGCGGTCGCGGTCGACGAAGCCGTTGACTTCGAGGTAGTCGAGGACGGTGTCGGTGACCGCGGCGAGGCGCCCCTCGTCGTCGGTCTGGGTCGCGTAGAGGGTGTTATCGAGGAAGGAGAGCAGCCCGTCTCGGGTGGCCGCGAACCCCGAGGCGACCGTCGCGAGGACGTGCGTCCGGAGCGCGGGCTCGGCCGCCAGCTTCGAGCGGACCGGCTCGGGGTCGGCCCAGACGTACCGGTCGAACAGCTCCTCGCGGGTGTCGGCGCTGTTCGCGAGCAGCACCGCCTCGCCGTAGGGGTCGAGCCCGGGGCGGCCCGCGCGGCCGCACATCTGGTGGACTTCGAGGACGTCGAGGGGTTGCATCCCGCCGAACTCGCCGTCGTAGCGGCGCCAGTCGCGGACGATCACCCGGCGGGCGGGGGTGTTGACGCCGGCCGCGAGCGTCGGCGTCGCGGAGACGCACTTGATCAGGCGGTCGCGGAACGCGTCCTCGACCAGGCTCCGGTGTTCGCTCGCGAGGCCGGCGTGGTGGAACGCCGACCCCTGCTCGACGGCGTCCGCGAGGTCCTCCGAGGTGTCGGTGTCGGAGACGCCGCGGATCTCCTCGGCCAGCTCGCGGAGGCGGTCGCGCTCGTCGTCGGTGAGCCGCGGGCCGGTCACGTCCGTGAGCTTGCGGGCCGACGACTCGGCGTTGCGCCGGGAGTTGACGAACACGAGCGAGGAGCCGCCCTGCCCGTCCTCCTCGGTGTCCAAGGCGTCCGCGACGAGCCGCGCGGTTTGGTCCTCGCCGCGCTCGACCGGCACCTCGCGCCGGCTCCCGTCGTCGAACTCGATCGCGTTGCCGAAGTGGACGCCCGTCCGGAGCTCGATGGGGCGCCAGTCGGACTCGACGAGCTCGGCGTCGAGCCAGTCGGCGATGACGTCGGCGTTACCGACGGTCGCGGAGAGCGCGACCGTCTGGAGGCCGGGGTTCACCTTCCGGAGCTTCGCGAGGGTGACTTCGAGGGTAGGGCCGCGGTGGGAGTCGTCGACGAGGTGGACCTCGTCGCTGACGACGCAGGTGAGGTCGTCGATCCACGGCGCGCCGTTGCGGATCAGCGAGTCCACCTTCTCCGAGGTGGCGACGATGATGTCGCGGCTCGCGAGCCACTCGCCGTCGGAGTCGTAGTTGCCGGTCGAGACGCCGACCGTGACGCCGAACTCCTCCCAGCGCTCGAACTCGGCCTTCTTCTCGCTGGCGAGCGCGCGCAGCGGAACGATATATAAGGCCTTCCCGCCGCGCTCGATCGAGGAGAGCATCGCCAGCTCCGCGATCAGCGTCTTCCCCGACGCGGTCGGCACGGCCGCGACGAGGCTCTCGCCGTCGACGACGCCAGCCTCGACCGCCGCCTGCTGGGGCGGGTACAGCTCCGCGACGCCCTCCGCTTCGAGCGCCTCGCCGACGCCCGCGGGGAGCCCGGAGAGCGAACTCGGTTCCATTACCGGAGTCTGGACCCCCACGCGATTTAAACCGTCGGAACCGCGCGATGATGGGCGACGGGAGGCACGACCGCGACCGCCGACGGCGACGGTTATTTATAAGTAGATCCGCGGTGGCGCGTGCCTGCGAGGCCGCCCCGCGGCCGAGCAGCACCGCGCGAGGGAGTCAGTCGCCGGAGCGAAGCGGAGGCGACTGACGAGGCTGGGGAGGCGTGAGGTGCGGTCGCTGTGCGGGGCGGGACTCGAAGGGGCAGCCGTGAGGAGGGCGCAGGCGACGTAAGCACTGGAAGGAGCGAACGAAGTGAGCGACTGAAGCGCGCAACGAGCGTGCGTCCTCCTCACGGCTGGGGCTTTGGAGGCACTCTCCAGCGATCCGCGGTCAACTATTTATAAGTAAACGGCTGGGGCTTTGGAGGTGATCGCCGCCGAACTGCGATCGGCTATTTATAAATAGACTACGCAGTTTTTGGAGGCAATTACCGCGCCGCCGCCGCCCATTTATAAACCCGGATCAAGGTGCCACGCCGACCGTCAACAGCGTCCCCCACGTGCGGTAGCGGTCGACCATCGCCTCGCGCGTCTCATAGCCCTCGGTCGGAAACTCCGAAGCCTCCGGAATCTCGGTCTCGCGGTCCGGGATCGCGTCCTGCTCGGCGACGTACAGCCCGGCCTCGCGGAACGCCTCGCGGTACTCGTCGCGCGACCACAGCGTCATCTCGACCGAGATGTTCTCCTGCCACGCGTGGGACGTCTCGCTCTCCTCGAAGTAGTTGACGGCGCAGTAGAACGTCCCGCCCGGCTTCAGCACCCGACGAACCTCTTCGAGCGTGTGGACAGGATCGCTCGCATAATAAAAGGCCTCCATCGAGAAGACGTGGTCGAGGGCGTCGTCGGCGAAGGGAAGTTCGTCGAAGTCGCCGACCAGGAACCCGACCGCGCCGTCGTCAGTGTACCCGCGGGCGTTGTTCGCCATCTCGGGCGCGCCGTCGAGGCCGTAGCCGCGGCCGATGCCGCGCTCGCGGAGCGCGCGGAGCGCGTAGCCCGAGCCGGTTCCCAGATCGAGGACGGCGTCGCCGTCCTCGACCGGCATCCGCGCCAAGACGTGTTTCGCGGTGTGCCAGTGGCGGTCCTCCATCCCGCGGTCCTTCCCGCTCGCCGCCCACTCGTCGAACTCCTCGCGGACGCTCATACCGGCCGAACGGGGAGAGCGGTGAAAAGCGGCGGTGTTTTACCGGCTCCCGTTCCGCTAGGGGGTATGAAGCGACCGCGAGCGCTCCGCCGCCCGAATTTCCGGGTGGCCGACATGGCCCAGCAGTCGGTCGGCGGCTTCCTGCTCGCGGGGCCGTTCGTCGTCACCGCGGAGGTGTGGGAGCTCGCCGCGGGGATGAACTGGATCCAGGCCGCCGTGACCGCCGGGCTCGTGGCGCTGATCGGGTACGCCGCGCTGTACCGGGCCGACACCGGCCGCGACGTCGACGAGGAGCCGGACCTGGTTGGGGTTCCGACCCGGTTCGTCTCGCTGATGACGGTCGCGTTCGGCTCCGTCCTCCTGCTCGCGCTGATCTTCGACGCGCCCCACACGTTCCTCGTCGAGGGGGGAATCGGCGACGGCGAAGTGGTGGCGACGACCGCGAAGGCCGTCGCCGTCGGCGCGGTGTTCAGCGTCGTCGGCGCCGCGACCGCCGACAGCGTGTTCTGATCGGCCCGCGGTTCGACCGGGACCCGACTCACAGCACGACCGAGACCACCGCGAAGAGGATCAACACCCCGGCGACGTCACAGAGGTTCGTCACCACGGGGATCGTCGTGTCGTCGGGGTTGAGCCCGACGCGGTAGGAGACCTCGACGGCGGCGACGCTGGCGACGACGACGAGGACCGCGAGCGCCAGCCCGGAGGCCAGCGAGATCAGCAGCACTCGGCCGAGCGCGAGCGACCCGCCGAGCGCGAGCCCGATCGCCCACGCGGCGACGCCGACCGCGCCGAAGACGGTCGCGGCGAGCGCGAACACCGCGCCCGCGTTCGCCCGGAGCGCGGGGTTCGACGGGCTGAGCTCGTAGGTCCCGAGGTACAGCTGGGTCGTGAGCCGCGAGCAGGTGATCGACGCGAGGTTGCCGGCCGTCCCGATCTGGACCGGCACGAGGACCAGGAGGGCTGGATACCGCAGCAGGACCGCCTCGTAGGTCTCTAACACGGTCCCGGAGACGAGCTGGAGCACCGACAGCGCGGCCAAGAGCGGGATCATCGTCCGGACGATCCGCCGTATCGACCACTCGTCGACGGGGGTCGACCGGGGCTCGGTCACGAGACGGCCCCCACGACGGCCACTCCGACGAGGAGGAAGAACACCCCGAACACGTCGCCGAGGGTCGTGACGACCGGCCCGATGACGTTGTCAGGGTCGAGTCCGCGGCGGTAGCCGACGAAGATGACCGAGATGAGCACGGAGATCATCAGCACCGCCGAGAGGAAGCCGGCGACGACCATCACGCCGACCAGCTGGAAGAGACTCCCGCCGTCGCCGAAGAGGACGAGCGTGAGGTAGGTGACGACCGCGATGAACACGGAGACGGTCATCCCGTTGAGGAAGGAGGCGACGACCGCGTTCGTGAGCCGGCGGTCCGGGCGGAACCGCGGCTCGATGAGCCCCTGGTGGAGCCCGGTGGAGAGCCGGGCGCCGAGCGAGCCGTACACCCCGCCACGGGTGGCGAGGAACGCGGGCAGCAGCAGGAGAAGTCCGGGGACCTCCGCGATGTTCGCGCGCATCGTCTCGGAGGCGAGTATCGTCCCCGCGAACAGCCCGGCGATCAGGCTGACGGCGATAACCGGGAGCGCCTGCCGATAGACGTCGCGCGCGGTGTCGTGCCCGGGCATCGAACGCACCGACGGCGGGCGGGGCAAAAAAACCGACCGCCGCGTCGGAGCCGGCGTCGAGGGAGCGGTCCCGTGCGTGTCGGAATCTCCAAACGAAACGGTGGGGTGTGAGTGGCTGGCGCACACGACACCGGCCGACCGCGACGCGGGCGGCCCGGCCGCGTCCGACGGTCTCGGACGGCTCCGGCCCGCACCGTTAAGTCGGTCCGGCGAGTTCCGATCCCATGGACTACTCCCTCGCCGTCGAGAACGGGCCGGAGACGATACCGGGCGGGACCGGACTCCTCCTCGTCCACCCGAGCATCGGCGAGACGGACCGGATCGACACCGACTTCTTAAAAACCGACACCGACGCCTTCCTCGTCGTCTCGACGCGGACCACCGCGCGCGAGGTCGAGCAGAAGCTGGAGTACTACGACGTCGACGAGACGAAGGCGACCATCCTCGACACGCTCTCCGTCGAGCGCGGCTACTCGCGGCGCACGTCCGACGAGGTCTACTACGTCTCCGCGCCGGACGACCTCGACGGCGTCGTCGACCGCGTGGAGCGGTTCCTCACCGAGAACGAGGGGAAGCGCCGCGTCTCCGTCGACTCGCTCACCGAGATGGCGTACTACGCCGACGACGACGCGGTGTACGAGGCCGCCGCCGAGATCCTCGACCTCCTCGACGAGCACGACGCGGTCGGGATCTTCCACCTCTCCGAGGAGGTCCACGAGGTCGCGACGCTCGACCGGTTCCGCGAGCTGTTCGACGGCGTCATCGACCTCGACGGCGAAGGCAACGTCGTCGTCGACGTCTGAGCGGCGGCTTCGCCGCGGGCGCCCCGCTTTCGCTCCGGGGGGCTCGTCACTCCTCCTCGTCGACGAGCGCCGCGAACGTCTTCTCCGCCCACGCCACCGCGTAGTCCGCCCCGCGCTCCCGGTAGGCGGTCGTGTCGAGCGCGCCGTACGGCGCCGGGAGGTCGAGGTCGTGTTTCACCGCCGAGCAGGCGTACTCCGTCGCGCTCGGGAAGTCGGTCCCTCCGCGCGCGACCTCGCCCGAGAGGTCGCCCAGCCGGCCGGAGAGCCGCTCGCCGGCGTCGACCCACGCGTCGTAGAGGCGGGGGTACTCCCCCTCCCACGAGGTGAACTCGTCGCGCGTGTGGAGCCCGACCCACGCGTCGAACAGCGCGTTCGCGACCTGGAAGACGTCGGTCGGGCCGAACCCGGTGGTCGACTCGCCCGTCTCCGGGTCGGGACGGCGGATCGCGGCGTCGAGGTCGCGGTAGCGCTCGCCGAAGAAGGGGAGGAACGACTCGGGGAGGTCGGAAGAATTACTGCCGTTGACGGCCCCCGAAGCCGGCTCGCAGTCGATCTGGACCAGCCGCTCGGCGATCAGGAACGCGAGGAAGTCGTCGGGGGTCCCCTCCGCGCGCCGCTTGACGAGGACGGCCTGGGGGTCGGTCTGGGTCGTCCGGACGACCGTCCCGTCGCCGGGGAGCCCGACGGTGAACGGCGTCCCGGCGTGCTTCCGGAGCAGGTCGGGTACCGCTTCGGGAAGCCAGTCGGCGGGGTACGACGCGGGGTCGAGCGCGTCGACGAAGAGGCCGAGGTCCTCCGCGGCGGCCGGCGGGAGCGTCTCGAAGTCGGACTCGACGTCGAGGACGGGCGACCCCGGCGCGTAGCGGTCGCGGACCGCCGCGAGGTCGTCGTCGAGCGACCGGGACGAGAACATCAGGCGAGGACGTACGAGAGGACGATGAGCACCGAGAGGACGGCCGAGACGCCGACCGTTCCGACCACGATCTTCGTTGATTTGGACATGCGCGTTCCTGCGTCCGCCGGTCGTTAAAATCATCCGGTCGCGGCGAGCGTGCGGCGATTTTATGTCGCCCGGCGAGAGTGCGGAGGTATGCGAGTTCGTGACGCGGTCGAGGCCGACGCCGCGGCCCTGGGATCGATGACCGGCCGACCCGAAGGCGTCGTCCGGAACATGATCCACGACCGGTCGGTCCGGGTCGCGGTGACGGCCGAGTCGACCGGGCGCGACCCCGCGGGCGACGGGGCGAAACCGGCTGGTCGGAGCGCCGACGACGAGGCCGACACCCCGGTCGACGCGGTCGCGGGGTTCGTCGCGTTCGACGTGCGCGACGGGACCGTCCACGTGACGAACGTCGAGGGCGACCCCGACGCGGTCGAGCGCCTGTTCGAGGAGCCGGTGCGGTTCGCGACCCGGGAGGGGATGACGGTCGAGGCCGTCCTCCCGACCGACGGGACCGCGATCGACGCGGCCGAGGCCGTCGGGTTCGCGGGGGTCGGCTCGGGACCGCGGATCGAGGGCGCGCCGACGACGCGGTACCGGTTCGACCCCGAAGAAGGCGGCTGAGGGCCGGAGACGGATAAAATCCGGATTCAAGGGTCTGCTGAATAGAGCGCGTGAGTCTCGCACGGAACCGCGTAAGGATTCAACTGTTCCGGATCGGTCAACACAGAGAGTGTATACAACACTTTCGTGGTTATATAAAAAGAAAGTTGTGGAGAGTGGATGTGGAAGGAATATCTAACCGCGCTCAGAAGTATAAAGTATTGGACCATTCATAGAAATAACATTATCTCAAAGCCAATTTACCACCCAGATTTATATATGTGGAAGGGCCAGAATCAAAGGAAACATCTTAGAAAGGCAGTTTCAAAGAGAATGATTGAATGAATCAGAACGTGACAAAACAGTACTGCGTCGTGCTCGCGGATGTAGTAGATTCACAGAAAATAGAGGACAGAGAAGCGTTCAGAGAGAGGTTGGATACCGCAATTTCAGAGGCTAATCAGAGATATCAAGACAGTATGCGGGCCGAGTTTGACGTACTCAAAGGAATTGATGAGTTTGGAGCTGTTCTCAACTCGGTCAAACCAATTGCGGATATCCAGAAGATCTTCTCAAGAACTCTCTATCCAGAACAGTTCAGAATGGCGGCGGTCACTGATAAAATCGATGTGAACAAAGGAGCATCGGACATTTCTCAGATGGACGGGCCAGCCTTTGCAAGAGCCGATATAGTTCTTTTTGAGCTTGAAAATAATGAATTAAAGTTTCAATTAAGCGGAAACTCAGAATATATTGACACTCTGGTGTCTGACCAAATAAACCTACTTGAAATCATACGTTCTGAATGGGGAGATACGACGATGGATGTTGTCCGTCAATACGATAAATCGAAGAGTCAGTCGGAAATAGCAGAGGAAGCCAACATTTCGGCACAAACAGTATCTTACCATTTGAATAAATCAAATGTTGAACAGGTTTTGGGTGTAGAACGTAGACTCTCAAAAATCTTGGAAAATTATGACCAGATAAATTGATAATGCCTTTCCAGAAAATAATACTATGAACAGTTCGATATCATTCCAGGAGGCCGGCAACGGTGGTTCAATACTCATCCATGCTCTGAATCACCAAATTTCACTTATAATATTTATACTATTATGGTATATTTTATTACATTTTTCTAGCACTTGGGTAGTAAACTACGTATTCCGGTACGCGGGTGTTGAAATAGATGATGATCAGAAGGATACTGGAACTGCAATTGGCAAACTTGAGAATATTCTTATCCTCACACTCATGCTAATACAAGCATATACAGCTCTAGGAGTGATATTTGCGGCTAAATCAATTGTCAGGGCTGATGATATTGATACTGGGGACACCAGTTATTATTTAACAGGAACTATTGCAAACTTCACCTACTCAATTGTTATGGGCGTTTTGTTACATATATTGCTGTTGTATCTCACAAAGACAGATATAGCATCTTTCATCCCAACTTAAGAATAGTGGGGACACTGTCATAATACATTCACACGCGTATTCTATCGGCTGATTCAAGATCAAAATAGAGTAAATAACCTAGTTCCCGCGATGACTACACCCGCTGTATTCGGCAGCCGTTTCCTATCTGGTATGAAGGATTTCGACAGAGTCGAACTCGGCCGTCTAAGCGTCGAACAGGGACGTTTGACTCAGTCGAACCGGTCTTGGACGATTTCGAGCGCCTCCTCGCGGTCGTCCCAGTCGACGAACACCGCGACGGAGGTCGCGCTCGTGATCAGGTCGATGATGTTGATGCCGGCCTCGGCGATGGGCGCGATGATGTCCTGGATGACGCCCGACTGATTCGGGAGCTCGCCGCCCGTGACGCGGATCACGGCGATGGGGTCGGCGACGGTGACGGAGGAGAGCGCCTCGTCGGTGACGACCGCCTCGTGGAGCAGCGCCTCCGCGGTCTCGGCGACGTCGACGTCGACGTAGAAGGTGACCGAGTCCATCCCGGAGGCGACCGCGTCGATGTTGATCTCCTCGGCGCGGAGCGCGTTCGCCAGCTCTGAGAGGATCCCGGGCCGGTTGCGGATCGCCCGGCCCGCGATGGTGAGACACGCCAGCGGCTCCTCGCGCATGTCGATCAGGCTCTCGAACTCGCCCTCGATCCGGGTGCCGCCCCGGAGCAGGTCGCCGTGCTGGTAGTGGACGACGCGGACGTCGAGGCCCTCGTCCTTGTACGAGAGCGCGGACGGCGCGACCACCTCGGCGCCGCGGAAGGAGAGGTTGCGGAGCTCGTCGACGGTGATCTGGCCGACGTTGCGCGCGCCCTCGACGACTCGCGGGTCGCCCGTCATCACGCCCTCCACGTCGGTGACGATGACGACCTCGTCGGCGTCCATGTAGTTGCCGAGCATGACCGCGGTCGTGTCCGACCCGCCGCGACCGAGCGTGGTGACGTTGCCGTCGTGGTCCTCCGCGAGGAACCCGGTGATGATCGGGACGACGCCGTCCATTTCGGCGGCGATCTGCCGCGCGCGCTTCTTCGTCTCCGCGACGTCGACCTCGCCGCGCTCGTCCGTGATCACCGGCCAGTCGGGGTGCCCGGGTTCGAGGAAGACGGCCTCGACGTCGCGGACCGACAGCGCGGCCTTCAGCATGCGGACGCTGGTGCGCTCGCCCATCGAGACGATCTCGGCGCGGTCGGCGTCGTCCGTCTCGAAGGTGATGTCGTCGAGGAGGTCGTCCGTGGTCGACCCCATCGCGCTCGCGACGACCGCTATCTCGTGGCCGGCCGCGACCGCGCTCGCCACGGAGTCGGCCGCGCGCTCGATCCGGTCGCCGCTCCCGAGGCTCGTGCCGCCGAACTTGGCGATTACGCGCATGCGGCTACCTCGTCCGGAGTCCGAGACGCTCGGCGTCCGGGGTGCGGTCGGCGGCGGGCGAGCGGGACGGCGCGGCCCGGACCGCGGCCGGAGTCCCGGCCCGGTCGGCGGAATCGATCGGTAAACATGCGACTCCGTAGCGGAGGAAGCCGGATAACAGTATCCTCTTCGACAAGGGTCGCCCGAATCGACGGATCGACCGGATCGACGCCGCTCAGATGGGAGAAACGAAACGCGCGATCAACGATGCCGGTGTCGGGAACGAGTGGACGCGGGGCGCCGAGCCAGGAGGTGTCGGTCGGTCGTCACTCGTCCTGAATGCCCCACGCGTCGGGCATCTCGATGACGTAGCGGCCGTCCTCCTGGAGGGAGATGATGTACTCCTGTCTGTCGTACAGCTCCATCAGGTTGAGCTCGTACTGGCCGGGGCTGACGATGCGGATGCTCTCGAACTGGTCGTTGAGCTCGTCGCGGAGCGCGTCGATTCCCGGCTCCGGCCTCTCCTCGGCCGGCGGCGTCTCGGCGGGCTCAACGTCGCGGCTCGCTCGGTCGAGCTCGTCCGGCGACACCACCTCGGAGCGGGCGCTCGCCTGCGCGGTGTCCTCGTCGCTCCGGTCCGCGATCTGCTCCGTGCCGTCGGATTCGGCCGGGGCGTCGGCGCTCGCGGCGGCGTCGCTCGGCGTCGCGTCCGAGGGGTCGCTCGGCGTCGGATCGGCGGCGCCGTCGTCCGGCGTCGGCGCCGGCCGGTCCTCGGGAGTCGGCGGGGAGGGGTCGGCCGCGTCGGCGGGGGACCCGGACGCCCGGCCGCCCTCGTCGGCTCCGGCCTCCCCCGTCGCGCCCGCGGGCTTGAACTGGAACTTGTTCCCGCCGCAGTCGGGACAGCCCGACAGCATCTCCTTGGAGCCGTCGGGGAACGTCCGGCCGCAGGAGGTACACTGGTGGGGCATCTACTTGCGGGAGACGAGCGTGCTGATGAGGTTCTCGTCCTTGTGGAGGGTCTCGATGCGGTTCGCCGGGCCGATGACGGTGAGCTTCTGGGTCGACTCGCGGCCCATCAGCTTGTCGAGGAAGCTCTGATCGCCCGCCTCGGCCTTCGGGTACGTCTCGATCTCGATGCCCGTGAAGTCGTCGGGACTGATCTCGGTCATCGTCACCTCGATGAGCTTCGACTCCTCGTCCGGGGAGAGCCCCTCTTCGAGAATGACGATGTTGCCGTCGCGGACGCCGTCGAGGATGAGCCGGATCTTCTCCATGCTCGTGAGCCCCTCCATCCGCGCGCCGCTTATCATGTCGATCCGGACGCCGTCACCGGAGTCGTCGCCGTCGTCGGCGTCGTCGGCGTCGACGTTGGCTTTCGGGCCGGCCATTAGCCGAAGTACTCCGCGATCTTGGTGTACACTTCGTCCATGTTGTCGCCCTCCAGCGCCGACAGCGGGATCGTCTCGTGCTGCGGGAAGGCGTTCGCGATCTGCTGGACGTCCGACCCCTCTAAGTCCGTCTTGTTCGCGAGGATGAGCGCCGGAAGGTCCTGCGACTCGATGATCCCGATCAGCATCGTGTTCACCTGCGTGAACGGGTCCGTGGTGGAGTCGAGCACGTAGATGACGCCGTCGACGTCCTCGCGGAGCCAGTGCATCGCCTCCGCGACGCCCTCGGTCGCCTCGCGCGACCGGCGGACGGCGTCGTCCTTCTCCATGTCGTGGTCGAGGAACTCCTTGTAGTCGACCTTCGTCGTCACCCCGGGGGTGTCGACGATGTCGATGGTGACCGTCCGCCCGTTGCGTTCGATCTCCACGTTCTCCTTCCGGCGGGCCCGGCGAGTCTCGTGGGGGATGTGGCTCTCTGGGCCGACGGCGTCACCCGTCCAGTCGCGTGCGATCCGGTTGGCGAGGGTCGTTTTACCGGCGTTCGGCGGTCCGTAGATCCCGATCCGCTTGGGCTCGTCGGCCGCGAACAGGCCGTCCGTGACCCGCGATATGCTGTCTCTGAGATTCGTGAGCAGTCCCATCCTGACCTCCAGTCCGTGTGGGTTACCCGAACACCGCGTTCGTTTCCGCGACGCCGTTCGATCCGACGCTCGACGCCCGTTCGGGGAATTACGGTAGGCTCCACGCCCCTCTCACTTAAGAACTGCGTCAGACATCCCGATCCGGGGGCTCGGCGGCGGACGAGGTCGAAATCGACGGAGGACGAAGGAAGTTACACAAATATTAAACGAAACCGCGGGCGGCCCGCGCCCGAGCGTTCCGGGACGTCGAGGCCGCGCTACTCCTCGTTGTCCTCGCTCGCGGCGTCGAGGAAGACGAGGGCGCCGCCGAGCAGCGCGAGGTTCTTCAGGAAGTTGATCTTGTTTCCGTGTCGCTCCTTCCCCTCCATCGTCCAGAAGTCGTGGATCGCGGGCGTCGTCCCGAGGAAGAAGACGACGAGCGCGCCCGCGGCCGCCCGCGGGAGCCGCCAGAGGACGATCCCGAGGTTGGCGACGAACAGCATCCCGGTGACGAACGGGACGAGGAGGTCCGGCATCGGGACGCCCTTCTCCTCGGCGATGGAGACCCGCTTGTCGTTGTTCTTGAAGCCGTCGACGGCCATGTACGCGAGGACGCCACCGTACAGCGAGCGGCCGAGCAGCGACGGCGCGTCGCGACCCCGGCCCGCGTCCGACTCGTCGGGAGAATCAGTCTCGTCCGCCATTCAGACCACCTCGATCCGGCTGACGTTCGCGTCGACGCGGCCGACCGTCTCGTAGGTCGGGCCCTCGTCTCCCTCGCCGGGGAGGCGGCGCATGATCCGGCCCGTCACGTCGTCGCGCTCGTCGGGCACGTCGAAGAGGCCGGAGCCGCAGACCGCGTCGCCGTCGTGGACAGCCCACGTCTCGATTATCTCGTGGGGCTCGCCGGGGAACTCGACGCGCTCGAAGTCGCGCCCGAAGTTCGTCGACTCGAATAAGGCCACCTCGTGGTCGTCGTTCACCCACGCCGGGGGCGCCTCCTCGCCGCCGCAGAAGATCACCCGGCCGTCGTGGACGAACACCCGGCGGATGTACGAGAAGTCGTTGCCGACGTCGAGCCGCTCGAACGACTCGCCGGCGTCGGTGGTCCGCCACAGGCCGCCCTCGCCGACCGCGTGGCCGAGTCCGAGGTTCTCCAGATTGTGGTCGAGGTAGCCGGTGGTGACCAGCCAGACGTCCTCCGAGATGGGGAGGATCTGGTGGACGTCGTCGACGATGGCGTCCCGGTGGTCCGACCACGTGCGGCCGCCGTCGCGGCTGACGTGGATCCCGCCGGCCTCGACGCCCGCGATGAGGTGATCGGGGCGACCGGGGACCGCTTCGAGCGCTCGCAATCGGGCGTAGTGGGGGTCGATCGGCGACTCCCAGTGGCCGCGGGAAGGCAGCTCGCGGAACCCCTTCTGCTCGGTCCACGTCTCGCCGCCGTCGACCGAGCGGAAGACGTAGGGGTCGTTCGTGCCGGCGTACAGCGCGCCGTCCGCGGTCGCGAGGATCGACCACACCTCGCTGGTCCCGGCGTGCCAGAATCGGTCGCCGAGGGGGACCTCGAGGTCGGTCCACGTCTCGCCGCCGTCGAGCGAGCGGTACGCGCCCGTCGAGGCGGCGACGAAGACGCCCTCGGTGTGGTCCCACGACTTCACGGCCGTGACGACCCCGCAGTCGAGGACGGGGTCGAGCTCGTCGCGCTCGAAGGGGACGTCGTCGGCTCGGTACAGCCCAGAGTCTGTCCCGATCAACAGTGTCATATCCGAGAGTGAGTCGGAGGGACAATAAAGTTTTACCAATCTGTAAAACGCTAAGTGGCCGGGGGACGACGGTGGAGGCATGACCGCGCCCCAGGCCACCGCGCGCCCGACGGACGCCGCGTACCTCGACGAGTCCGAGTCCGAACCCGACCTCCCGACCGAGCTGCTGAACCTGCCGTGGATCGACCCGCACAACCACGCGCACACGCTCTCGTGGGAGGACCGGGAGCGGTACGCGCTGTCGGGGTGCCGGTCGATGGTGATGGTGTCGTCGGGGTATCACTGGACCCCCTACAAGCCCGTCGAGGCGAGCGACATCCGCTTCCTCTGGGACGACGCGATCAACCGCCGGCGGGCGATCGAGCGCAACCACTTCTTCGAGGCGAAGCTGAGCCTCGGCGTCCACACCGGCGTCCGGATCGAGGACCCGGACGAGCTGCTGGCCGCGATGGACGACTACTGCGCGCTCGACGAGGTGGTCGCGGTCGGCGAGACGGGCGTCGTCCCGAGCCAGCACGTCGAGCGCTGGGACGTCGACGAACAGCAGGCGGTCGTCGGGGCGCAGATGGAGCTTGCCGCCGACCACGACCTCCCCGTCCTGCTCCACACGCCGAACACGACGCCCGACGCGAAGCGGGAGTACCGCGACGACCTCGGCGTGACCCCCGGGTACGAGAAGAACGCGGGCCTCGGCACCGACCCGGTCCTCGACGGCGAGAACCCGGCGCTGGAGGCCGTGAAGCGCGACGTGGAGGCGGCCGCCGACGCCGGCCTCGACGAGGAGCGCGTGGTCGCCTCGCACGCGGACGCGAACAACACCGAGTACCTGATGACCGAGACGGACTGCTACCTGAGCTACACCATCGGCCACTCGTGGCTCGTGGGCGTCGACGCCGCCGACGTGGCGAACGCGATCGACGAGTACGGGCCGGAGCGAATTATGATCGACACCGACACCGCGAACGTGCTGCGCACGGACCCGTACGCGGTGAAGCGCGCGATATTCGAGCTGTACCGGTACGGGATCGACGTCGAGGACATCCGGACCGTCGTGTACGAGAACCCGCGCGACGTGTTCGGGCTGGCGGAGTAGGCTATTTAAATGAGTTCGCGGTACGGTGGCATCGCCGGCGGCTCTGAGTCGTCTTTAACAGGCGCGACACGCCTCGGTGTGTGCCCGGGAGCCGGCCGTGAGACGACCGTGCGAGCGGGTCGCGAACGAAGAGAGCGACGAGGACTGCGGTTCGAGGGAGCTACCCCCGACAGAGACACTCGTGTGACACCCGAGTCACGTCGACGAGGTGTCGGTGGATACCCCCGGCCAGCACGGACATTGCCTCGGCCTGTTCCTTCGTTGCTATTCCAAGCCTGTAGTAGGTCTCCGTTCGGTTCCGGTTCCACAGCTCGGCGAGGTCGTCCCCGAAGGCGTCGTCGTAGAGACCGATCTCGGCCCCGCGTTGGTAGAGCCGTCGGTGGCTGCTGATGACCTCCGAGGGCGACATCGCTCCGTCGTAGATCAGCCGGAACTGAATCGTGCGCTCGATGGCGACGAACGCCGACTCGATTACGACCGTGTAGTACCCCCGGTCGAGGAGGTTCGATCCGACCTCCAACAGCCGGCAGGCACGGCGAAGTTGGACCAGCTCCGCGTCGTCGACGTCCAGACCCTCCTCGATCGTTCCGGGACTGCCCTCGAAGCTCCGCTCGGCCTCCGCCAATCGATCCCGGATATCGTCATTCATCGCTGTACACCTCAGTTCGGAGCTCTGAGAGGCGGTCGGAATCGACCAACGTGATGCCGTCGTCGAACTGGGGACGGAGCTCGTCGCCGATTCGGCGGACGCTGTCCGTCGATTCGACGAGCGGCTGGTAGGTGTAGCGGTTCCCTTCGAACCGTCGGTCCTCGAGGTCGCTGACGATCGACTGGACGGTCCGACGAGCGGCCGTTCGGTCCCCGTCGACGACCACCAGTAGGTCGATGTCGCTGGTCCTATCCGCTTCCCCCCGAGCGACGCTGCCGAATAGGACGACACCGACTACCCCGTCCAGCTCCTCTTGGGCTCGTTGGAGGAAGGCCCGGACCGGGTGGTGGAACTCGCTCTGCGGGATCGAGAGAATCGGATCCGGTTTCGTGAGCCGCTCGCGGTTGATCCGGACCTGCCGGGTCCGACCGTCCCGTGCCGTTTCGACGACATCAAGCTCGGAAAGCAGCTTCACCGCCTTCGAGATCGTCCCCTGATTCGCTCCCGTGAGACCCGCGAGTTCGCTCATCGAGTACGCCGCGTATGGCTGATCGATGAGAACCGCAAGAACGTCCTCCATCGCTTGGTATCGAAACACCCGATCCTCCGGAAATGGATATCGCAGCTCTATCGAGATCGACTCTTTCTTATTAGGCATACAATTCCCATTACGAAACAGTGTCAAAACTCTGCCGATGAACTGGGTCGAGTAGGACGGACTGCCGCGGTTAGAATTCGATGTTTCAGGCACGTTGTCCTCAAAAAGTGGCGTATTCCGAGTGGTTCCGATCTGTACGAACATAGCGACGAGCGAGAACGGGAGTGAGTATCGCAGATCGGTAGCAGCGATTCAGTATTTAAATAGTCGCCAGCGGTTCCGACGGTCGCTTATAAACAGCCGGCGGTGGCGTCGCCGGCGGCTGCCAGAGGCGCGTCGCGCCTCGCTGCGCCTGCGAGCGGCCGGAGCGAAGCGGAGGCCGCGAGCCAGTCCGCGAGGGACGCGGTGAGCGAGGGGCGACCGCAGGGAGCCCTGAGCGAACCGCGAGGCTGGGGAGGTGTGAGGCTGCGGTGCTGTGCGGTACGGGGTGGGACTCAAAGGGGCAGTCGCGAGGGCGACGTAGGCGTTCACGAGAGCTTTGCTCTCGTGAGCCAATCAGAACGCGAAGCGTTCTGATGACGACGCAAGCACTGGAACGAGGGAGCGAACGCAGTGAGCGACCGAGTGAAGCGCGTGGTTCGAGAGAGCGGAGCTCTCTCGTCATCACGAAAGGCGCACTGCGCCTTTCGAACGACAGCGAGCGTACGGCACCCTCGCGACTGGGGCTTTGGAGGAACTCACCGCCGATCTGTGATCAACTATTTATAAATGAACGGCCGGAGCTGTAGAGGAATTCGCTATACGGGTTTCGTTAAGATTCTCGGCAGAGAAACCGTTCCGGTTCCGGTCAGTCGATGCCGCTTAAAAACCGGTCACCGCAGAGAGTACCGTTCCGAGAAGAGTCAAACAGGCGGCACCGACCAACGCCAGAAGGACGAGAGGAGGGGCAGTAAACTCCTCTGGGTCGGTTTGAAGCGATTCGTAGCCGGCAACGGCGAGCATTCCAACCCCACCGGTCGCCATGAGCAGTATCGGGATGCTGCGATCGCCAGCGACGACCGACGCTACCGCTGGCCCTCCGATTGAGGTACCGATTACGGCAAACGAGCCGGTGTAGAGGTACAGATCCTCCATCAGCGATGTAACGATACGTGGACACTTGTAGGTTAGTTAGCGATGTACGAGTGTTCCGGAGAATACGGTTTCAACGAGGGCGCCACGCGGCGATTATTTATAAACTCCGACGACCCGAATGTTCTACTCCGTCTCGAACGCGTTCGTGAGTTCGCCGACGCCCTCGACGCCGATAGTGACCGAATCGCCGTCGCCGAGCAGCACGGGGGGCTCGCGGTAGACGCCGACGCCGGGCGGCGTGCCGGTGAACACCAGATCGCCGGGTTCGAGCGTGAACGCCTGACTACAGAAGGAGATCAGCTCGTCGACGCCGAAGATCAGGTTCTCGGTCGACGACTCCTGGAGCCGCTCGCCGTTGACCTCGGCGAAGATGTCCAGATCGTGAGGGTCGCCCACCTCGTCGGTCGTGACGAGGTCGGGACCGGTCGGGGCGAAGGTGTCGAGGCTCTTCCCGCGGACCCACTGGCCGTCGCCGTGCTGGAGGTCGCGCGCGGAGACGTCGTTGCCGACGGTGAAGCCGGCGACGTGGTCGAGGGCGTCCTCGGGGTCGACGCGGCGGGCGCGCTCGCCGATCACGGCGACCAGTTCGGCCTCGTAGTCGACTTTCTCCGTGTACTCGGGGTCCCACCGGACCGCGTCGTCGGGGCCGACGACCGAGGTGGGGAACTTCGAGAAGAGGACGGGTTCGTCCGGGATCTCGTTGTCGCCCTCCTCGGCGTGGTCGCGGTAGTTCAGCCCGACGCAGACGACCTTCTGCGGGTCGTCGACGGGGGCGGCGCGGTGGAGGTCGGCGGGGTCGCGGACGCCGACCCCCGTCTCCGCGGCGTGTTCGACCGCGAGGTCGGCCTTCCGGCGCCACTCCCAGTCGGCGAGGAGGTCGCTGGTTCGGTCGGGCACGTGGATTCCGGCGGCGGCGCCGGCCTCGGCGAGGTCGACCACGCCGTCGTCGGTCGCGACGCCGGGCCACGGTGTCTGTTCGTCCGTCGTTCGGTATTGTCCGATTCGCATGTGAAGTGTGGGTGTCGTCGGTCAGTGACGTTACAGGTCGATCCCGGCCTCGTCGAGGAGGCGCTCGCCGGAAGCGACGAAGCGGTCGAACTCCTCGTCGACCTTCGGGTTCGTCAGCTCGCCGTCGCGCTTGACGACCTCGCCGTCGACGAGGACGGTGTCGATGTGCGAGGGGTCGGTCTGGAACACGACGGTCTGGACCGGGTTGTGGCTGGGGGCGGTCATGAAGTCGTCGGCGTCGAACAGGACGAGGTCGGCGCGCTTGCCGGGCGTGATCGTTCCGATCTCGTCGTCGAGCCCGAGCGCCTTCGCGCCCTCGATCGTGGCCATCTCTAAGGTGTCGCGCGCGGAGATGCTCACCTCGGTGACCTCCTCGTCGCCCTCCAAGACCGCCTGGTTGTCGAACATGCGCTGGAGCTGCAGCCCGATCCGCATCTGGCTCCCCATGTCGCCGCTGACGTTCGAGCAGACGTCGACGCCCCACGCCGGGCGGCCGCCCGCTTCGAGCACCTTCCCGGTGACTGGGATGCCGTGCCCCATCTGCATCTCGACCTCCGGCGTCGAGGAGAAGGAGACCCCCTGCTCGACGGCGTGGTCGATGTCCTCCTGCGTGAAGTGGTTCCCGTGGGCGACGTTGACGTCGGGGCCGAGCATGTCCTCGATGGCGCCGAAGCCCTGGTAGTCGTCGCCGTACTCCGAGGACGGCCACAGCGCCGCGCCCATGTGGATCGTCGAGAGGACGCCGAGGTCGCGGGCGAGTTCGAGGTCCTCCCGGGCGGTCTCGTCGGTACAGAAGTCCGGGCCGCGGAGTCCGAGCGCGAGGCTGAGCAGGTCGTCGTCGCGGATCTTCTCCTCGTGGAGGCTCCGGATCTTCGCCTCGGGGAGGCCGACGTCGCTCTCGTACCACCACTTCGCCGCGTCGTCGCCCGGTGGACCGTAGGTGTAGACGGCGCGCAGGCCGGTGTCCTGCAGCGCGTCGACGGCGCGTTCGCCGTGTTCGAGCGTGTTGGGGTACGACCAGTCGAGCGCCGTCGTCGTCCCGGTGTAGAGCTTCTCGAAGGCGCCGTAGAGGCCGCCGAGATACATGTCCTCGGGCTGATAGAGCCCGGTGATGTTGCCGAGCATGTGGTCGAAGTACTCGCCCATGAGCGACCAGTCGCCGGCGATCCCGCGTACCTGCGTCTGCGCGAGGTGGATGTGCGAGTCGACGAAGCCGGGGACGACGATCTTCCCGGACGCGTCGATCTCCTCCGCGTTCGACGCCGCAAGCCCGGTGCCGACCTCGATTATCTCCCCGTCCTCGATCAGGACGTCGGCCTCCTCGAACTCCCCCACGTCCGGGTCGAGCGAGACCACGGTCCCGTTTCGCACGATCGTCTGTGTCATGTTCGATAATAGGGTTTGACCAAGAGGTTAAAACTTTACCGGACGGTAAAGAACGGGGGAGGAAGCCGTAGGCTAAGAGAGGCAACCGTAGGTCGAGAGAGGCAACCGTATTATGTACCTCACACGTAGAGTACCCGTATGAGCGAATCACAGGGCGGATCGGCGAAAGAGTCCGCCGAGTCCCCGAGCGAAAACGTCGACGGCGGCGACGAGGCGGTCTCCTCCAAGGACACCAAGGAGGTGATCATGGAGGCGACGTTCCGCGCGCTGAGCAAGCACGGGTACAAGGATCTCCGGATGCGCGACATCGGCGAGGAGATGGACCTCACGCGGCAGGTGATCCACTACCACTTCGACGGGAAGTACGACCTGATGTCCTCGTTCCTCGAACACATCATCGACCAGTACGAGGGCAGCGTGGTCGTCGACGGGGACGCGGACCCGCGGACGGAACTCCGCGCCCGCGTCGACCAGTGCCTGTTCGGCCCCGAGTTCGAGGAGTTCAGCCACTGGGACCGGATGAAGGTGTACCACGAGCTGTACACGCAGGCCCAAAACGACGGGGACCACCGCGAGGTGTTCAACGAGCACTACGACCGCCTCCGCGGCAGCATCGTCGAGGTCGTCGAGGAGGGGATCGAGGAGGGCGTCTTCCGCGACGTCGACGCCGAGCGGATGGGCCAGCTGGTGACCGACGTCATCCACGCCGCTCGCGGGCGGCGGATCTCGCTCGGCCACGAGGACGCGCCCGAGGAGGCCCGGAAGGCGATGGACGAGTTCATCTTCGAGTCGCTGGAACGGACGGAGTAACCGCGGGGTCGCCTTTTTCGGCCGGCGTTTCCAGTTGAAATCGGTCCCCCTCGTCAGGAGTCGTCGACCGCGACAAGTCGCGGGTCCGTCCGGTCCCGTCTCTCGCGGAGCCGATGGGAGCCGTCGAATCGAACGCGATCGCCGGGAGACAGGTCGCCGTCGGCGGCCTGCGCGATCAGTTGGACCTCGTCGAACCGGACCAGCGCGAGGTGGTTCGGCGCGCGGACGTCCGGCGGCGTGGTCTCGACCGTCGTCGTCGCGACGACCGCCCCCGTTTCGAGTCGAACCGTCGCGGCCGACTCGGCGCCGTGGCCGCACTCCGGACAGCGCCGTCGGTCGTAGTACCAGCGGTGGCCGCAGTCGTCACAGACGAACGCGCGGTCCGCGGGGACGTCGCGGTCGGCCGGCCGGTTGGTGACCGGATCCCCGGAGGCGCCGGTGATAGGGCGATCGGAGCCCGTCACGCGCGCAACACCGTACAGACGCTGTTGTTTCCGAACCCGGCGACGTTGATCGCGAACGCCGTCTCCGCGCCGTCGACCCGACGGCTCTCGGGGAGGTCGCCGCGCAGCTGCCACACGAGTTCGACGATCTGCGAGAGGCCGGTCGCGCCGAGCGGGTGGCCGCGGGCCTTGAGCCCGCCCCCGGGGTTGACCGGGAGAGAGCCGTCGAGCGCGGTGTCGCCGTCGAGCGTCGCCTCCCAAGCGGTGCCCGCGTCGTAGAAGCCCAGCTCCTCCAGTTCGATCAGTTCGAGCACGGTGAACGCGTCGTGGATACAGGCGACGTCGACGTCGTCGGGGGCGATTCCGGCGCGGTCGAAGACGCGCTCGCCCGCGGTCCGGACGGAGTCGATCGAGAGCGGGTCCGGCCGCTCGGCGACCGCGTGGGTACCGGTGGCGCTCGCGACGCCGGCGACGCGCGGGGCGGGAACGGCTTCGGCGCCGCCGTCCGCGGCGGACTCGCCCTCCTCCCCTCGCGTCAGCACGACCGCGGCGGCGCCGTCGGACATCGGACAGCAGTCGTACAGCCGGAGCGGCGCGGCGACGACCGGGGAGTCGAGGGCCTCGTCGACGTCGATCGGTTTTCGGAACTGCGCGACGGGATTGTCGACCGCGTTCGCGTGGTTCTTCGCGGCGACCGCGGCGAGCGCCTCGCGGGGCGCGTCGTGTCGGTCGAGGTAGGCGCCGGCGGCGAGGCCGCCGAAGGAGGGGAGCGTGATCCCCTGCGCGTACTCGCGGCGGTGGACGAGCCGGCTTATCGCCTCGGTGACGTCCCGCGTGTCGCCCGCGGACATCTTCTCGGCGCCGACGACGAGCGCGGCGTCGGCGTCGCCCTTTTTAACGCGGTCGACGCCCCGGTGGAACGCGCTCGCGCCGGTCGCGCTCGTGTTCTCGATCCGGTCCGCGGACGCGCCGTCGAGGCCGAGGGCGGCCGCGAGCGCGTTCGCGAGGCCCGCGCTCTCGTCGAGCGCCTCGGCGAGGGCGTTGCCGAAGTGGAGCGCGTCGACGTCGGCGGGGTCGACCGCGGCGTCCGCGAGGGCGCGCTCGGCGGCCGTGGCCGCGAGGTCGGTGAGCGAGCGTCCCGAGTCGCTCTCGAAGGGCGTCATGCCGACGCCCGCGACGCGGACGCCGGTGGGGTCGGTCGCGGACGACGCCATCACTCGTCGGCGTCCCCGTCCTCGGCGTCGTCACCGAACACGCCCAGTTCGGCGAGGCGGTCGATCTCGGCCTCCGAGTAGCCGTGTTCGCGGAACACCTCGCGGTTGTGTTCGCCGAGGAGGGGCGGCGGGAGCTCGAAGCCGCTCTCGGCGTTACGGAACTTGAGCGGGTGTTCGATCACGGGCACCTCGCCGAGTTCGGGGTGTTCGATCTCGGAGACGGTGCCGCGGGCCTCGATCTGCGGACTGTTGAGCGCCTCCTCGACGCTGTACACCGGACCCGCGGGGACGCCGGCGTCCTCGGCGATGACCTCGATCCACTCGTCGGTCGTCTTCTCGGCGAGGGTGGCCTCGATTTCGGCTCCGAGCTCGTCTAAGTGTTCCACGCGGTCCGCGTTCTGCTCGAACCGGTCGTCCTCGGGGAGGTCCGGGCGGTCGAGCGCCTCGCAGAGCTCGCCCCAGAGCTTCTCGTTGAGGATACAGATGTTGATGAACCCGTCCTTCGTCTCGAACGTCTGGTAGGGGGCGAGGACGGGGTCTTTCGTCCCCATGCGCTTCGTCTCCTCGCCCGCGAACACCATCCCGGCCTGCTTGGTGAGCCACGGGAGGGTGGCCTCTAACATTCCGAGGTCGATGTACTCGCCCTCGCCGGTCTGCTCGCGGCGGTAGAGCGCGGTCGTCGCGCCGAAGGCGGCCCACATCGCGGTGATGAGGTCGGTCATCGGGAGGCCCACTTTCACGGGCTGCCGGTCCGCCTCGCCGGTGACGCTCATGATCCCGCTCATCCCCTGGATGAGGAGGTCGTAGCCGGATCGCTCGCGCCACGGACCGGTCTGTCCGAACGCCGAGATCGCGAGGTAGATCAGGTCCTCGTTGTGGTCGGTGAGCGTGTCGTAGTCGACGTCGAGCCGCTCGGCGGTCCCCGGGCGGAAGTTCTGGATGAAGATGTCCGCCTCCTCGACGAGCTCGTACAGCGCCTCCTTCGCGTCCTCGTTCTTCAGGTCGAGTTCGAGGCTCTTCTTCCCGTAGCTCAGCGTCCAGTAGTACGGCGACTCCCCCTTGATGAACGGCGGGCCGGAGTGGCGGACCGCGTCGCCGTAGCCGGGCTGTTCGATCTTGACGACCTCCGCGCCCTGGTTCGCGAGCATCGCCGAGCAGAAGCCGCCGGTGACGAACGTCGAGAGGTCAAGGACGGTGACGCCGTCCAAGATTCGTCCGGTACTCGCGGGACCCTCGGTTCCGGTGTCGTCAGTTCTGGTGTCGTCAGTTCCGGTGTCGTCAGTTCCGGTGTCTCCGGTATCGGTCATCGGACCACCTCGCTCGGCGTGCGGAATCGCTTCATAGGTGAGTATACAGTTCGTTTACCGGATGGTAAAACTATCGGCGTCGACCGTGATATTCGGTGGCTGGGCGCTGTCGGTCGGAACGGTCCGGCGGTGGAGTGCCGACTGGCAGGACGTGACGTCGGTCTATCGAATATCGTTCGGGAGCCTCCCGCGCCTTTGTGGAGCCCCCCACCCCTTTGTTTCGGGTGGAACCCACAATCTGCCGGGGGGTGAGGTCGGTGCTGGAGGTCGATCTAGGTCCACCAAGATAATTCCTACTCGATCTACAAATAAAACAACTACACCAACACAAATATATTCTAGAGAGGATTGTCGAGGGTACTGTTGTATGGTTTGTATTATAAAACTACCGCTATTATAATCCGGCCTCCAACCCCCACCACCCTGTTTCGACGTTCCACCCGAAACAAAGGGGTGTGGGGGTCTCCCCGATCGAGTCGACACGACGGAACGGGAAATCGGGTGTCGAAGTCGATGGATCGAAACTGTCCAACGGAACTGCCGGTCTGAGTACGGGTAGTCACGGGCGATAACGAGCCTAAGAGGTCAGCCGCTGATACGGCTGAAGCCCGCCACACCGTAGGAACCCCTTCAAAAGCCAACGATATCTCCACGCTTGCCGTTCCTCTTCTCTCGACTGTTCGACCGGTTCGACCGTCCCACCGATCAACCCGAACCGCCTCGCGATCGCCCCGACATCTCGTGCGAGGGGGACGTTTCAACTCCAGAGAGGAACACTTTTGTACCATCTCTTCATCTGGTTCGACTGTATCAACTGGACGTGGTCGGTCTCGATTTCGACCGCGAATGCGTATTTCCGACGGGAGACGGCGTCTCAAGCGACATATCTGGCCGTCTCCACCTGAAACAGAGGGGTTCACATGGACGAAGGCGATCACACACCGCGGACCGACGGCGGCATCGACCCGGACGACGACGACGAATCGGACCACAGCAGCGACTCCGAGGACTCGTCGCCAAGTCACTCTTCGACTTCGGACCCCGACAGCTTCGGCGTCGAGGGCTCCGGAACCGACGAGTTCGAGGACGGCGCTTCAGCGGCTGAGGACACCGATATCGAGGATTTCGATCCCGACGCTCCAACCGAAACAGTGCCCGACAGTCCGACCGAAGTCGACTCCGACGACCCAATCGAAACCGACCCCGATACCGACCCCGACGTCGACGACGGATCCGATCTCGATACGCCGGACGTCGACTCGATCGAATCGGACGCCGACACGGCTTCCCTCTCGACCGACGCTCGACCCGAAACGGCGGGGCTCGACAACGGCGGTCGCGACCGCTCGTCGCCCGACGTCGACTTCGACGGCGTCGTCCTCGACGACGACGAAGACAACCAGGGCCTGTTCGACGACCTCCTCTCGGGCGAACCGATCTTCGAGAACAAGGAGGTCCTCCGCCCTTCGTACACCCCGCACGAGCTCCCGCACCGCAACGACCAGATCAACCGGATGGCGACGATCCTCGTCTCCGCGCTCCGCGGCGAGACCCCCTCGAACATCCTGATCTACGGGAAGACGGGGACCGGGAAGACCGCCTCGGCGAAGTTCGTCTCCCAGGAGCTCGAGTCCACCTCCCAGAAGTACGACGTCCCCTGCGAGGTCGAGTACATCAACTGCGAGGTGACCGATACACAGTACCGCGTCCTCGCCCAGCTCGCGAACACGTTCATCGAGGAGAACCAGGCGGTGATCGCCGACCGGCTGGAGCGCCTCGAAGAGCTCCGCGCGGACGCGGCGAACGCCGACGAGACGGCCGGCCAAGACGCGGCAGCCGCCCTCGCAGACACCGAGTTCGACTCTGTCGACGAGCTCGACGAGCGCATCGAAACCCTCGAAGACGACGCCGACGAGATGGAGGAGGTCCCGATGACGGGGTGGCCAACCGACCGCGTCTACTCGACGTTCTTCGAGGCGGTCGACTACCACGAGCGCGTGGTCGTGATCATGCTCGACGAGATCGACAAGCTCGTCGAGAAGAGCGGCGACGACACCCTCTACAATCTCTCGCGGATGAACTCCGAGCTCGACCGCTCGCGGATCTCGATCATGGGGATCTCGAACGACCTGAAGTTCACCGACTTCCTCGACCCCCGCGTCAAGTCGAGCCTCGGCGAGGAGGAGATCGTCTTCCCGCCGTACGACGCCAACCAGCTCCGCGACATCCTCCAGCACCGCGCCGACACCGCGTTCAAGCCCGACGCGCTCACCGACGACGTGATCCCCCTCTGCGCCGCCTTCGCCGCGCAGGAACACGGCGACGCGCGCCGTGCGCTCGATCTCCTCCGCACCGCCGGCGAACTCGCCGAGCGCTCGCAGGCCGAGATCGTCGCCGAGAAACACGTCCGACAGGCCCAAGACAAGATCGAGCTCGACCGCGTCGTCGAGGTCGTCCGCACCCTCCCCACCCAGAGCAAGATCGTCTTATTCGCCGTCATCCTCCTCGAAAAGAACGGTGTTCACAACATCAACACCGGCGAGGTGTTCAACATCTACAAGCGGCTCTGCGAGGAGATCGACGCCGACGTCCTGACCCAGCGGCGGGTCACCGACCTCATCAGCGAGCTCGACATGCTCGGGATCGTCAACGCCGTCGTCGTCTCGAAGGGCCGCTACGGCCGGACGAAGGAGATGGGCCTCTCCGTGCCCGTCGAGGAGACCGAGGCGGTCCTCCTGTCGGACTCGCGGCTCGGCGACATCGAGAACGCGCAGCCGTTCGTCCAGGCGCGGTTCGACAACTGAGCCAGCTCGGGGTTGTCACGCCGCCGCTGTCCCGGCGAGCGTCACGCCGCCGGGGCGGACGAGACGAGTGCCGACTCCACCGCCGGGAGGGCGCTCCCGACCGTCCGCGTTATCGCCTCGTTCAGCTCTACCTGTCCCGTCGCGATCAGCCGGATGTAGCCGAGATACGGGACCCGGAGGCGGGCCACGCCGTTCACCCATTCGGCCCTGACGGGCGGCGAGAGGCCGCTGGCCTGGTCGTAGGCGCCGTTGTTGTCGCCGAGGGTGATGTACCCGTCGTGCGGCGCCGGACAGTTGGCGAGCGATCCGCAGTCGACGGCGTTGTGATACTCCGGGTTTGCGCGGTCGTACCAGTTCTCTCCCTCGGTAACGTGGAACATGGCCCGGTGGATGATCGGCGACCCGGTCCGCCCCGGGGGCGTGTATATCATCACCGACCCGTAGGACCCGAACGTCCGGTAATCGACCTCCTGGCCCACCTCGTGGGTGACGACCCCGACGCCGTTTTCGGCCGCGTCCGGCGCGAGCCGCCCGGGCTCGGTGACGAACACGAGGTCGCCGACCTGCATGTTCGGCTCCATACTCCCCGACTCGACGGCGACCATGGGCGGCCACACGCCGCTGACGCCGAACAGCAACAGTCCGATCAGGAGGACGACGCCGACGCTCGCCAACATCTCCCGGATCCACATCAGCGCGCCCTCCCGGTCGTGACGGAACCGGTGTAGAAGCGACTCGTCGGCGGTCGTCGTCTCTTCGGTCTCGAACGCGGGACCTCCCACCGATTCCGGTGCGCCCTGCGCTTCGCTCCCGATGTCGGATTCGCCGGAAACAACGGCTTCCCCGGATGATTCGGGCTCGTCCCCGAGGTCGACTTCGCGCCCGGTCTCGGGACCGTCGCCCGAGCTACCGGAGACCGCGCGGTCGGATTCGTCGGGAACCCCGTCATCCGTCCCGTCGGGACTCCCGTCATCCGACCCGTCGGATGTCGCCCCTGAGTGATCTTCGGTCCGCTCGTCTCGACCGGCCGACCCGTCGGTGTCCGTCGGCCGATCCCCTTCGTCCATTACGTCGCCTTTGGAGGGTTCCGTTCATAAGCTTCCGGGTCGCGCGGATTCCGCCCTCGCTCGCGGCCCCACACGCTCGCCCCGCCGACGCCTCCGGAACGGTTTTGCCCGCGACCCTCCTTTCGGGTATCGTGCCGCTGGAGTCGAACGCCCGGATCGCGAAAGCCCTCGCCGAGCGCGGCTACAACGCCGAGCGCGAGGCGGTCACCCTCCTCGCGGGCGCGACCGATCCGACCGCCGCCGTCGCGGCCGCCGTCGACCGCGCCCCCGACGACGCCCTCCGGATCACCGCCGACCACGTCCGCGAGGCGATCGGCGACGCCGACAGATCGGCCGCCTCCCCGGACGAACCCGGACAATCTCCAGTCGAAACGGAGGGGTCTATAGGCTCCGAATCCGCGGCGACCGAGACCGCGTCCGGGGCCGCAACGAACGACGCCACCGACTCCACGACCGTCGACGCCGCTTCTGACCCCGAAACCGCCGCGAACGACGGTTCCGAACGGTCCCGGGACCCCGACCTGCGCGACTTAGAGGTCGGTAACGACATGACCGGCCGCAGCACCGGGACCGGCGAGTACGCCGACTTCGTCACGACGTTCCGCGACCGCTACGAACGGCTCTCGAAGATCCTCCGCGGCCGCGTCAACCACCGCCCGGCGGAGGCGATCGCGGACATGCCGGGCGGCAGCGACGCCGCGATGATCGGCCTCGTCAACGACGTCCGCTCCACGAAGTCCGGCCACTGGCTGATCGAGCTGGAGGACACGACCGGGACCTTCCCCGCCCTCGTGATGAAGGACAAGGGCCTCGCCGACGTCGTCGACGAGATCCTCTTAGACGAGTGCGTCGCGGTCGAGGGGACGCTCGCCGACGACGCCGGCATCCTCTTCGCCGACTCGCTCCACTTCCCCGACGTCCCCCGGACCCACCGCCCCGGCGGGGCCGACCGCCACGTCCAGGCCGCGCTGATCTCCGACGTCCACGTCGGCAGCGACGAGTTCATGGCCGACGCGTGGCACAGCTTCACCGACTGGCTCCACACCCCCGAGGCCGACCCCGTGGAGTACCTGCTGCTCGCGGGCGACATGGTCGAGGGCGTCGGGGTCTACCCGAACCAAGACGAGGAGCTGGACATCGTCGACATCTACGAGCAGTACGAGGTCTTCGCGGAACACCTCAAGGAGGTGCCCGCCGACACCGAGGTCGTGATGATCCCGGGCAACCACGACGCGGTCCGCCTCGCCGAGCCGCAGCCCGGGTTCGACGACGAGATCCGGGAGATTTTGGACGTCCACGACGCGCGGATCGTCTCGAACCCGGCCACCGTCTCGGTCGAGGGCGTCGAGGTGCTGATGTACCACGGCGTCTCGCTCGACGAGGTGATCGCGGAGCTGCCCGAGGAGAAGGCGAGCTACGACGAGCCGCACAAGGCGATGTACCAGCTGCTGAAGAAGCGCCACGTCGCGCCGCAGTTCGGCGGTCACACCCGCGTCGCGCCGGAGGAGCGCGACTACCTCGTGATGGAGGACGTGCCCGACGTGTTCCACACCGGCCACGTCCACAAGCTCGGGTGGGGGAAGTACCACAACGTGCTCGCGGTCAACTCCGGCTGCTGGCAGGCCCAGACCGACTTCCAGAAGTCCGTCAACATCGACCCAGACGCCGGCTACGCGCCGATCCTCGACCTCGACACCCTCGAAATGACGGTCCGGAAGTTCTCGTAGGCGGGCCGTCGAGCCGGCCGCCGTGCGGTCCGAGCGCGTCAGCGCTCGATGTCGACCCGCCCGCTCGTCGCGTCGTTGAGCCGCTCGCGGAGCTCCTCGACCTCCGCGACCGGCACCCGGAGGTCGAATCGGACCCGCTCACCGTAGTCGGCGTCGAACTCGACGCCCGTCGACTCGATGACGCCCCGGACCGTCCCCGAGTCGTCGTACTCCGTCTCGACGACGAGCGACCGGTGCGGGCGCTCCTCCACCACGCCGGCCGCGTCGACGCCCTCCTTCACCGCGCGTGAGTAGGCGCGCGCGAGCCCGCCGACCCCGAGGTTCGTCCCGCCGTAGTACCGCGTCACCACCGCGGCGACGTTCCGGACCTCGCGCTGCTGGAGGACGTTCAGCGCCGGCTTCCCCGCGGAACCGGTCGGCTCGCCGTCGTCCGACGAGTACTCCCGGAGCATCGGCTCCGAGCCCGGCGTGCGCTCGGACGGCTCGCCCGCGGGGACCCGGTACGCGGGCACGTTGTGGGTCGCGTCCGCGTACTCCTCCCCGACCGCCTCGACGAACGACTCCGCCGCCTCGACCGTGTCGACGGGCGCGACGTGCCCGAGGAACTCCGACCCCTGGACCTCGAACCGCGCGGTCGCGCGCTCTGCCACCGTTCGGTACGCGTCGGTCACGGCGACTCCTCCTCCGCCGCGTCCTCGCGTTCGACGTCCCCTCCGCCCCGCCGCCGCTCGACGACGACGCTCGTCGGCGGCGCGAGACGGTAGAGCGCGAGGTAGGCGCCGACGCCGACGACCTCGACGATCACCGCGACGACCGCCAGCGGCTCCGCGGCGAGCGCCGCGGCCGCGTCGCCCCCGTGCCACGCGAGGAACCCGCCGAGGAACGCCCCGAGCGTCCCCGCCCCGAGCGCGTACAGCCGCCGGTACTCCCCGCCCCGGAGCGTCGCGACGGCGACCGCGGCCGCGAGCGCGCTCCCGGCGAGGAAGAAGTAGGGGCGCGCGTCCGGCGGCGATCCGAGCCGCGGCCACGCCCACAGCAGGTGGACCGCCGCGGCGACGGCCGCCGTCTGGACGGCGATTCCGCGGAGCAGGCGCTTCCTCGGGGTGTTCCGCCCGGCAATACCCGCGTCCGAGCCGTCGTTCATATCGTCACCCGCGCTCACTCCCACGGGTGGTTCCCGGGCGCGTCGGGCCACAGCGGATACCAGTACGACTCGTCGTCCTCTAAGCCGAGCTCGCCGTCGAGGACCGACTGGAGCTTGAACTCGACCCGCTGGTTCCGGTCGCTCGTCCCCCGCGGCGCGAACGGGTAGTAGGCGCCGCGCCGGAACGAGTAGATCCAGTAGGCCGGACCGTCGTCGTTCTCGAAGCCGAACACGGCCGCGAGCAGCCGCGATCCGAACCCCTCCTCGATGAACTGGTCGGCCGCGAAGTGGACGCTCGTCACCAGGTCCTCGGGGTCGTCGTCCTCCAGCACGAACCACTGGTAGCCGTGGTCGTCCTCGTGGCGGTGGAAGCCGGTGCCGGTGTCGATCTCGCCGGCCTCTAAGATGGCCTCGACGGTCTCGACCGCCTCGTCGAACCGGGTGCTGTCCATCCCGGAGAAGCAGAGCGCGGCCTCCCCGCAGTGGTCGTAGCGGAGGTCCGCCTCCATCGTCATGTACGCGGTCGACATCCCGAAGAGGTCCTCGGGGTCCGCCTCGCGGGTCGCGTCGGTCTCGGCGCTCGTCCCGAGCACGGCCCGGATCGTGTCGAAGATGCCCATCTGGTCGGGCCTACGGGCGGCGGGGTTTAGGGCGTTTCTCTCGGCGGTCCGCGTCGGGGATCACGATCGTCGCTCCTCTTCGTCGTCGACGCGGTCGAGATACGTCAACACGCCGCGCGCGTTCAGGCTCGTGTTCGCCTTGGCGCGCTCGGGGTTCCAGTAGTCGATGTCGCGGCTCGCCGCCTCGAAGTGGTCGACGACCGCCTCGTCGTCGTCGAGCTCGGCGCGCTTCTCGCGGACCCGCTCGACCCACTCGACGTACGCCCGCTTCGCCTCGCCGAGCAGGTCCGCGTCGCAGTCGCGAGGCCCGAAGTGGCCGAAACAGAGCGTGTCGGGGTCGAACTCCTCGATCAGCCGGATATCGTCGAGACACTGCTCGAAGTCGAACTGCGGCGGCGGCGTCGTCGGGGTCACCGCGTCGACTTCGGGGACGTAGATGCCGGCGGCGTCGGCGGCGAACACCACGTCCGCGTCGGGGTCGTGGTACACCGCGTGGTGGGGTGCGTGGCCGGGCGCCTCGCGGACGACGAGTTCGCGGTCGCCCAGATCGATCCGGTCGCCCTCGCTCACCCCCTCGATCCGGTCTTCGGGGACCGGCTTCGGCTCCGCGTAGTACGCCCACTGGTCCTCGACCGCCGACTTGGTGCCCGCGACGAGCGCCTCGGGATCGACGAGGTGCCGGACGCCCTTCTCGGGCACCCGGACCTCGGCGTTCGGGTAGCGCTCCGCGAGGTAGCCGGCGCCGCCCGCGTGGTCGAGGTGGGCGTGGGTCGGCAGGATCCACGCGAGCTCGTCGCGGCCGATCCCGATCTCCTCGATCGTCTCGAAGAGGGCCTCCCGGTTCGCCCCCGTTCCGGTGTCTATTACGATCGGCCGCTCGGCGTCGTACACGTAGACGGCGCCGTACTCGTCGGTGTCGAACATGCCGGTGTCGTGGACGTACAGGTCCTCGACGCCGCGGACCGGTTCGAACTCGCCAGCGCGCATACCGGAGGAGGGACCCGGGGGCACTTCTAGCGATCGGTCCCGACATCGCCCGCGACGCGTCCGGGGTCCCGCTCCCGGGCCTCCGCCCGCCGTCCGCCCGCCGAACGGGACGGGGCTTATGGTCGCCCCGCCCGAGAGGACGGTATGCGAGTGCTCGTCACCGGCGCGACCGGGTTCGTCGGGAGCCGGCTCGTCCCGACGCTCCGCGCGCGCGGCCACGACGTGGTCGCGCTCGTTCGCGACGCCGACGGCTACGACGCGCCCGAGGGCGTCTCGGTCGTCGAGGGCGACCTCTTGGAACCGGAGACGCTCCCGCCCGCCTTCGAACTCGACGGCGAGACGGTCGACGCCGCGTACTACCTCGTCCACTCGATGGACGGCGGCCCGGGGTACGAGGAGCGCGACCGGAACTGCGCGTCCAACTTCGCCGCGGCCGCGTCCGACGCGGGGATCGACCGGATCGTCTACCTCGGCGGGCTCGGCGAGGACCGCGAGGAGCTCTCCGAACACCTCCGGTCGCGCCGCGAGGTGGAGCGGATCCTCGCCGAGGGCGACCCGGCGCTCACGACGCTCCGGGCCGCGATCATCATCGGCGCGGGCAGCGCCAGCTTCGAGGTGATCGCCGGGCTCGCGCGGCGGCTCCCGGTGATGGTCACGCCGAAGTGGGTCGACACGCTGTGTCAGCCGATCGCGATCGCCGACGTGGTCGCGTACCTCGCCGGCGTGCTCGACGTCCCCGAGACCGCGGCCGAGACCTTCGAGATCGGCGGGCCGGAGGTGTTGACCTACGGGGAGATCCTGCGGCGGACCAGGCGCCAGCTCGGGGGCGGGCTCCGGATCGTCAGGGTGCCGGTGTTGAGCCCGGAGCTGTCGGCCCGGTGGCTCCGGCTCGTCACGGACGTGAACCCGTACCTCGCGCGGTCGCTGGTCGAGGGACTGCGGAACACCGTGATCGTCGAGGACGACCGCATCCGCGACCTCGTCCCGGTCGAGCGAACGCCGTTCGAGCTCGCGGTCGCGCGCGCCCTGACCGACTCGTCGAACGCGCAGCGCCCGTGGCTGACGACGCTCCGGGGGCTCCGGTCGTGAGCCGCGAGTACGGCGAGACGTGGGTGTACGAGAGCCTCGTCGGCGGGATCCCCGGGTTAGGGATCTCGCGGACGCTGGCGGTCGCGCTCCAGTTCGCGATCTTCGAGGTCGGCGTGGTCGCGCTCGGCTGGTACCACGGGGTCTGGAACGCCGTGGCCGCCGGGACGGTCGCGGTCGCTGTCGCGGCGGTCGGCAGCGTCGAAATGCACCGGTTGGGCGCGAAGAACCGGCTGCTCGGGACCCCGCCGGAGCACAAGCGGCTGCTGTTCGGGTCGAGCATCGAGATCGTGTTGGGCGTGTTAGCGTTCATCGCCCTCGTGACGTACCTGTTCGCGTGGGAGAACACCCTCCTCGACCGGCTCTTCGGTTCGCAGCCGCCGATCCCCGTCGTCTACCTCACGCTGCTCGTCCTCTGGGACCTCACCTACCGCATCGGCACCTCTTGGTGGAGCGCCGTCGTCGCGCTGTGGCGCGCGGTCCACGTCGACCTCTCGCCCGACGAGCGGGCGACCGTCCGGCGGCTCGACGCCGAGAACATCGGCTTCTCCGCGGTCCAACTGGCGCTCGTGCCGTTCCTGCTCACGGAACCCGTGCTGCTCGGCGCGGTGGTCGGTCACGTCCTCGCGGTCGCGATCGTCTGTTCGCTGGCGATCCTACTCACCTGAGTTCTCGGTTCCGTTCGGACCGTCGCTCTCCGCTGTCGCGACCGTTACCCGTCGCTACCGGTGTCGAGAATGGAATTAGAAGCCGCGGCGTCGCCGCGGCCGCGTCACTTGCCCTGAAGCTCTTCGAACTTGTCGAGGAGTGCCTCCGTGGAGTCGCCCGAGTCGTAGGTCAGCGATCCGGAGTACTCGGGGCGCTCCGCGTCGAAGTCGGCGTCGACTTCGCTGGTCTTCTTCTCCCGACGCTCGTGTTCGGCCTCGTCATAGGCACCCATTGACATGGTACACCAACACTTGGCCGTTTCCTGTTATATACCTGTCGGCAAAGGTATCATAAACCGTGAACGATCGGGTCGGTCCACCGGAATCGATTAACCCCGCGGCGTGATACCGAACGCCCGTGGCACAACCGCTCCGCTTCAGGCGCTCGCCCGGTCGGTGGACCGCCGACCGCGTCCGGTCGCAGATCGGTCGCCCCCTCGACGAGAACCTCGGAGCGACGGCCGGCGACCCGTGGTTCGCGCCGCCGCCGGCGTACGAGGCGCGCCGGTTCGACATGGACGACGGTTCGTTCGCGCTGTTCTGCTGGACCGACGACGACGCGGACCCCCCGCCGGGCGCCGGCGGCGGCCCCGCCGGGTACTGGCTGGGCAACACGGAGACGCCGAGCGAGCTCTGGCGGACGGACAAGTACGGGTTCGACGAGGCGCCGTACCCGGTCTCGCGGTGGGCGCAGCGCGAGCTGCTCGCCGGGCTCCACGACGACGAGCCGTGGCTGGCCGACTACCCGCACGTCTCGTGGTACTTCCTGCCGGTGTTCTGCTCGAAGGACGGCGCGGCGACGAGCCGGGCGTTCTTCCGCGACCACGCGGCCGGGTTCCCGGACGCGACCCGCGAGGCGGGCACCGGCTTCGTTGAGGAGACCCTCCGGCCGGGCACGCTCGACGACTACCGCGAGGTGATGGCAGGGAAGCTCGGCACCTCCGCCTCGCGGGACCTCGTCCGCATGAGCGCGGCGATAGCCGAGTTCACCGCGGCCCGGATCCTCACGGACGCGGGGTACGAGGTCACCCCGGAGATCGAGGTGACGACGGGCCACTCGCTCGACTTCCGCGCGACGGACCCGGAGACTGGCGCCGGACACCTCGTTGAGGTGACGCGCCCGCAGCCGACCGCCGGGCGCTCCGCGAACGACCCCGTCGCGGCCGTCCGCGACACCGCCGAGACGAAGACGAGCGGCCAGCTCGCGGCCCACGCCGGCGGCGTCACGCTGTTCGTCGACTGCTCATCGTTCCCCGCCGACGAGTGGGCCGCCGTGCGCGAGGCCGAACCCGCGGTCCGTCACAAGCCCGCGGTCGTGTACCGCGCCGAGCCCGACGGCTCGATCGAGGGGTATCGGAAGGGTTCGGTCCCGCTCGACCTCTCCGGAGTCGTCGACGGCGTGTCGTAGCCGCGTCGCTCGCACGGGAGTCCGTCCGCGCGGCGCCGCCGCTCCGCGGTCGGAGTTCGAAGAAGGGTATGGACCTCGGTCGGTTCGGCGCGTCAGAAGGAGACCGGCGAGGGCCCCTCCTCCGCGTCGGTGGTCGGGTCGCGGTCCGAGTAGAACCGGCGACCGACGCCGCGGTGGCAGACGCCGGCGCGGAGCGTGGTGAACACGTCCTCCGCGTCCTCGAACGTCTGGTCGCCGAACCGCTCTAAGACGTCGCCGAGCCGCTCGGACCCGTTCGCGAGCTCTACCGTCGCGTTGCCGTGAGCCGCGATGAGCTCCTCAGAGGTGGTCGGGTACTGGTGCCGTTCGAGTCGGTCGTCGACGCCGTTCAAGCGCATCAACGGATAGAAACCGCCGATGGTTCTTAATGATTGTCCATGTACGACCTTAGTCGGAGGGGATACCTTATATCGCCTTATATTCGTCTTCCCCCGCCGCGTCTCGGACCGCCGCCGCTTAGTGTCGGGCGCGGCTATTCGCCACTATGCCCGCTGAATCCGCCGATTCCGCCGAATCCTCTGACTCCCCCGCCCCCGACGATCCCCGCGACTCCAGCGATCCCGTCGTCGCCGACCTCCACGCGCACACGACCGTCTCCGACGGGACCCTGAGGCTCGACGAGGTGCCCGCGGCCGCCCGCGACGCGGGCGTCGACTGGGTGGCCGTCACCGACCACGACCGGATCCACCCCGGCCTCGACGCGCCGGTCGTCGAGCGCGACGGCGTCCGGGTCGTCCGCGGGATCGAACTCCGCGTCGACGCCGGCTTCGAGCGCCTCGACCTCCTCGGCTACGGCGTCGAGCACACCGCCGCGCTCGACGCGGAGATCGACCGGCTCCAGCGCGACCGCCGCGAGCGCGGCGCCGCCATCCTCGACGCGGTCGAGGAGCGGCTCGGGGTCGAGCTCGACCTCGAACCTCGCGCCGGGCTCGGGCGGCCGCACATCGCGCGGGCGATCGACGAGTCGGACGCGCCCTACGACTACGCCGGGGCGTTCGACGAGCTGATCGGGAACGACGGCCCCTGCTACGTCGCGCGCGACGTGACGCCGCTCGACGAGGGGCTCGACCTGCTCGCCGACGCCTGCGCGCTCGTCGGGCTCGCGCATCCGTTCCGGTACGAGCGCGTGGACGAGGCGCTCGACGTCGCCCGCGACCGCGACGCGATCGGGGCGATCGAACGCTTCTACCCGTACGGCCGCGCCGTCGACGACGACCGGATCGACCGCCTCGCCGCCGAGAGCGACCTGCTCAGGACCGGCGGGACGGACGCGCACGAGCGGACGCTCGGCGTCGCCGGCCTGACGGAATCGGCGTTCGAGCCGGTCCGCGAGCGGCTGCCCGCGCCGGTCTCGATCGACGAGTTCGCGGCCGGGGACGCCCCCGGTGCGGCGCCCGACGAACAGGATTAAGCACACGCCGGACGGAGTGGCGCGTATGCGGTGTCACTACTGCGACCGGGAGGCCACGTACGAGGCGGAGCAGGGCGGCGTGGTCGTCGGCCTCTGCGAGTCCCACTTCAAACAGCGCGTCGAGGAGCTCGCCGAGTCGGACGAGCTCGCGGCGCTCCGCGACCGGATCGACATCGAGTCCTCGGAGTAGCCGCGGCGTCCCTTATCCGCGGGAGAGCCGCGACCGAGACGAACGGTAAAAGGCCGCGCGGGGCCAACCCGTCGGCATGGACCTCACGGACCGGCCCCGCCGCCTCCGGACCGACGGCGTTCGCCCGCTCGTCGCCGAGACCGACCTCTCGGCGTCCGACCTCGTCGCGCCCGTCTTCGTCGACGCGACGACCGACGAGCGCGTGCCGATCGAGACGATGCCCGGCCACGAGCGCGTCCCGGTCGACGAGGCGGTCGACCGCGTCGCGGAGATCCGCGAGACCGGCGTCGAGGCCGTCATCCTCTTCGGCGTCCCCGAGTCGAAGGACGCGTCCGGGAGCCGGGCGTACGCCGACGACGGCGTCGTCCAGCGCGCGATCCGGCGCATCGACGCCGAGACGGACGCGACGGTGATCGGCGACGTCTGCCTCTGCGAGTACACCGACCACGGCCACTGCGGCGTGATCGAGGAGTCCGCCGAGTCGGACCCGACGCTCACCGTGAAGAACGACGAGACGCTCGACCTGCTCGCGCGCACCGCGGTCTCGCAGGCCGACGCGGGCGCCGACGTGGTCGCCCCCTCCGCGATGACCGACGGACAGGTGGGCGCGATCCGCGAGGCGCTCGACGACGCGGGCCACGAGGAGGTCGCCATCCTGAGCTACGCCGCGAAGTACGAGTCCGCCTTCTACGGCCCGTTCCGCGACGCGGCCGACGGCGCGCCCGCGTTCGGCGACCGCCGGCACTACCAGATGGACCCCGCGAACCGCCGCGAGGCGCTCCGCGAGGCCCGGCTCGACGCCGAGCAGGGCGCCGACGTGCTGATGGTGAAGCCCGGCCTCCCGTATCTCGACGTCGTCGGCGACCTGCGACGGGAGTTCGACCGCCCGATCGCCGCGTACAACGTCTCCGGCGAGTACGCGATGCTCCACGCCGCCGCGGAGAAGGGGTGGCTCGACCTGGAGGCGACCGCGCTGGAGTCGCTCACCGCGCTCAAGCGCGCGGGCGCGGACCTCATCGTCACGTACTTCGCCGAGGACGTGGCCGATCATTTATAAGCAGAACTGGACCGGAACCGACGTGCTTGGTGAATTATCCTGCACGGCGCGCGCCTGCGAGCGGCCGGAGCGAAGCGGAGGCCGCGAAGCAGCGCGTGCGAGGGAGTCAGTCGCCCGAAGCGAAGCGAGGGCGACTGACGAGGCTGGGGAGGCGTGAGGTGCGGTTGCGGTGTGGGGCGGGACTCAAAGGGGCAGCCGTGAGGGCGAAGCCCGACGACGCAAGCACCGCAGTGAAGGAGCGTTAGCGACTGAACGAGGCGCGCAGCGAGGCGCGCGAGCCCTCACGGCTGGGGCTTTGATGGCGTTCTCGTTCGGCCCGCAGACGGCTATTTATAAACGGAACCCCAATCGTCACGATCCGTCTACACCACCTGTTCGCCGTCGTCGTCGTACACTTCGATGGCGTCGACCGGGCAGACGCGCGCCGCGAACTTCGCGTCGAACTCCTCGCCGTCGGGCACCTCGACGACGAACAGGTCGTCTTCTTCCTCCTCGCTCCCTTTTAAATCGGCCTTCCCGTCGTTCAGGTTCTTCTCGAAGGCGTCCCACTCGGCGACGCACTGGTACATCCCGACGCAGGTGTCGCGGTCGAACTCGACGTACATGACCACCGGTTCGGCGAGCCGATACAAAGCCGTGGCGACGAGGGGTGTGAGAGTCTGGTCGATTTAGACTCGCCGACAGACCACCGGAGAACCGCCCCAAAGCCCCGGTCGGGAGGCGGGCACACGCTCGCTGCGCTCCTCAGTCGCTCGCGCTGCTCGCTCCCTGCGGTGCTTGCGTCGTCATCAGAACGCAAAGCGTTCTGATTGGCTCACGAGAGCTTTGCTCTCGTGAACGCCTGTGCCCGCCTCCCGACCGCCCCTTTGAGTCCCGCCCCACACCGCGCCTCACGCCTCCCCAGCCTCGCGGCTCGCTCGGGGCTCCCTCCGGTCGCCCCTCACTCACCGCGTCCCTCGCGCGTGCGACTCACGGCCTCCGCTTCGCTCCGGCCGCTCGCAGGCACGCGCCACCGCATTCGGTTTGTCAGTCAATCGCGAGACGTACTACCGGTCTCGCACGCGTCGACCGCCCTTTTTAAATCTCGCAGGGACCGATCCTCGCCCATGCCCACCGTCTGGCTCGTCGACCGGCAGTTCGACTCGAAGGGGCTCGTGCGGCTCACCTACGCCACGGAGGACGGCGAGCGGATGCACACGAAGGAGCTGGCCGAGCAGCGGCTCGTCACGGGCGACGGGATCACCGCGGGCCGCGAGGTCGACGAGAGCGCGCTGGGCGAGAGCCCGGCGGACGAGGTCGAGCGGTTCGCGTCCGAGGCGTCGAAGATGGCGGCCGAACACGACCTCGACGACACGGTCTGACCGCGCGGCTGCGCTCATTCGCGCACGCCTCCGCGCTCGACCGCGCAAAGCCGCCCCACACAACCGAGTCCGTTAAGGGGGAACCGGCGGAACGTGTGACCGAAATGCCCAGTGGTGAGTACGACCCCGACGCCGTCGAGCCGCGCTGGCAGCGGCGCTGGGTCGACGAGGAGACGTACGCCTACTCCGCCGACGACCCGGTCGATCCGAACACCGTCTTCTCCATCGACACGCCCCCGCCGACGGTATCGGGGAGCCTCCACATGGGCCACCTGTACGGGTTCACCCTCCAGGACTTCGTCGCGCGCTTCGAGCGCATGAACGGCGGGGAGACGTTCTTCCCGTTCGGCTACGACGACAACGGCATCGCCTCCGAGCGCCTGACGGAGGACGAGCTCGGGGTCCGCCATCAGGAATTCGAGCGGCGCGAGTTCCAACGGAAGTGCCGGGAGGTGTGCGCGAACTACGAGGAGCAGTTCACCGAGAACGTCCAGTCGCTCGGGGTGTCCGTCGACTGGGACCACACCTACCAGACGATCGAGCCGCGCGTCCAGCGCGTCTCCCAGCTCTCCTTCGTCGACCTCTACGACCAGGGCCGCGAGTACCGCGAGAAGGCGCCCGCGATCTGGTGCCCCGAGTGCGAGACCGCCATCTCGCAGGTGGAGACCGAGGACGACGAGCAGGGCAGCCACTTCAACGACATCGCCTTCACCGTCGCCGGGAGCGGCGACGACGGCGACGGCGACGACCCCGAGGAGTTCGTCATCTCGACGACGCGCCCGGAACTTCTCCCGGCCTGCGTCGCCGTCTTCGTCCACCCGGACGACGGCGAGAACCAGAACCTCGTCGGGGAGTCCGCCGAGGTCCCGCTGTTCGGCCACGAGGTGCCCATCATCGCGGACGAGCGCGTCGACAGGGAGACGGGCTCGGGCATCGTGATGTGCTGTACGTTCGGCGACAAAAACGACATCGAGTGGTACCAGGTCCACGACCTCGACCTCCGGGTCGCCATCGACGAGTCCGGCCACATGACCGACGTCGCCGAGGGGTACGAGGGGCTCCACGCCGACGAGGCCGGCGAGGCCATCGTCGAGGACCTCGACGAGGCGGGCGCGCTCTTAGACCGCCGCGACATCACCCACACCGTCAACGTCCACGAGCGCTGCGGGACGAGCGTCGAGTTCCTCGTCACCGAGCAGTGGTACGTCGAGATGCTCGACAAGACGGACGAGTACCTCGAGATCGGCCGGGAGATGGAGTGGTCTCCCGAGAAGATGTTCACCCGGTACGAGCACTGGGTCGAGGGGCTCCAGTGGGACTGGCTCATCTCCCGCCAGCGCTCCTCGGGCATCCCGTTCCCGGTGTGGTACTGCGAGGACTGCGGCGAGGAGGTCATCGCCGAGAAGGCCGACCTGCCCGTCGACCCGCTCTCGGACGACCCGCCGGTCGACGCGTGTCCCGAGTGCGGGCACGACAGGTTCGAGCCCGAGGACGACGTGCTCGACACGTGGGCCACCTCCAGCCTCACCCCGCTGATCAACGCCGGCTGGGACTGGGACGAGGAGGCCGAGGAGTTCACGATGGAGCGCCCGGAGCTGTACCGGTTCGACCTCCGACCGCAGGGCCACGACATCATCAGCTTCTGGCTGTTCCACACCCTCGTCAAGTGTTACGAGCACACCGGGGAGGTCCCGTTCGAGGAGACGATGATCAACGGGCACGTCCTCGACGAGAACCGCGAGAAGATGTCGAAGTCCGTCGGCAACGTCGTCGAGCCGGAGGAAGTCCTCGAGGAGTTCCCGGTCGACGCCACGCGCTACTGGGCGGCCGGCACCGCCGTCGGCGACGACTTCCCGTTCAAGGAGAAGGACCTCCGCGCGGGCGAGAAGCTGATCCGGAAGCTGTGGAACGCCTCGAAGCTCGTCGAGTCGCTCGCGCCGGAGCCGTTCCCCGAGGAGCCCGACGACGGGCTCCGCGAGCTCGACCGCTGGCTCCTCGCCGAGCTCGACGCCGAGGTCGAGCGGCTCACCGAGCTGCTCGACGACCGCGCGTTCTCGAAGGCGCGCGACGAGCTCCGGAGCTTCTTCTGGAACACGTTCTGTGACGACTACCTCGAGATCGCCAAACAGCGCGAGGACGACGCGGCCGCGTACACGCTCCGGACCGCGCACCGCCGGTTCCTGAAGCTGTTCGCGCCCCTCCTCGCCCACGTCACCGAGGAGCTGTGGCACGACATGTACGCGGACGCCGTCGCGGACGTGGCCGCCGCGGGTTCCGATGCGACCGCCGGGACCGCCCTCGCAGACGGCGCGGGCGACTCGATCCACCTCGCCGACTGGCCCGAGCCGCTGGGGATCGAGGCCGGCCGCGACGCGGGGACTGCCGCCACGGCCGTCGTGGGCGCGCTCCGGAAGTTCAAGAGCGAGAACCAGCTCCCGCTCACCGCCGCGCTCGACGCGGTGGAGGTGTACGCCGACGTGCGCGGGTTCGAGGACGACATCACCGGCGTGATGCACGTCGACGACCTCGCGGTCCACCCCGACGGCGACGCGCCCGTCGAGACGGTGGTCACGGGGATCGACCTCGACTACGCCACGGTCGGCCCCAAGTACGGCGACCAGGTCGGCGACATCGAGGCCGCCCTCGCGCAGGGGGAGTACGAGATCGACGGCGACGAGCTTCACGTCGCGGGCGTCACGCTCGTCGGCGACGAGTTCGCGGTCGAGGAGGAGCGGCAGTATCGGGGCGAGGGCGAGCTGCTTCAGGCGGGCGACGTCGTCGTCATCGTCCGAAACGACGCGTAGACTCCGATTTTCCGCTTTCCGACTCGGTCACAGGTCCGCGCCGACGGCCTCGTCGACCGAGTCGAAGCCGTCCCGTTCGAGCAGTTCGAGGAGCCCCTCGTTGATGTCGCGCGCGAGTCCCGGCCCCTCGTAGACGAGCCCCGTGTACAGCTGGACGAGCGAGGCGCCCGCCCGTATCTTCTCGTAGGCGCCCGCCGCGTCGGTGACCCCGCCCACGCCGATCACCGGCACGTCCGTTCGCGCCGCGACGAACCGGACTCGCTCCGTGGCGAGCGACTCGATCGGCTTCCCCGAGAGGCCGCCGCGCTCGGCCCGGCTGTGGCTCCGCAGCGAGTCCGGTCGGGAGGTCGTCGTGTTGGTCGCGATGACCCCGTCGAGGTCGAGGTCGTCGACGACGCCGAGCGCGTCCTCGACCGCCGGCTCCGGGAGGTCCGGCGAGAGCTTCACGAGCAGCGGATCCGCGCCGGCGTCGGCGAGCGTCCCGAGGATGCGCTCTAAGGCCTCGCGGTTCTGGAGCTCGCGGAGGCCCGGGGTGTTCGGGCTGGAGACGTTGACGACGAAGTAGTCGCCCGCGTCCGCGACGCGCTCGTACGTGTACAGGTAGTCGTCGGGGGCCTCGGCCAGCGGCGTCGACTTCGACTTCCCGATGTTGATCCCCACCGGCACCTCGGGGAGTGGGTCGCGGTCGAGCCGTTCGCCCACCCGGTCGGCGCCCTCGTTGTTGAACCCCATCCGGTTGACGAGCGCCTTGTCCTCCTTCAGTCGGAACAGTCGCGGACGCGGGTTTCCGGGCTGTCGCTCGGCGGTGACGCCGCCGACCTCGACGTGCCCGAACCCGAGCGACGCCAGCGCCCGCGGCACGTGCGCGTTCTTGTCGAACCCGGCCGCGACGCCCACGGGGTTCGGGAACGCCGACTCGAACGCCTCGACCGCGAGCCGCTCGTCGTCGACCGCGTACCGCTCGGCGAGCGCGTCAGCGACGGGCGTCCCCTGGACGCCGCCGAGCAGTCGGTGGATCAGTCGGTGCGCGGTCTCCGGCGGCAGCCGGAACAGTGCTGGTTTCAACAGGTCGTACGCGCCCATCGTGTGGGACTCGTCACGAGCGACAATCAATCCGCCGACCGCGGCCCGCGCGGCGGTCGCTCGGCGTCGAAAATACGTGGGACTCCCGCGGTCCGCGTCAGAAGTCGTGTTCGAGCTGCTCCGGGTTGGCGTCCGCCTTCTGGATGATTATCTTCCCGTCTCGGACTCGAACGAACACCTCGTCGCCGATCTCCATGCCGGCGACGGCGAGTTCGTCTTCGTGGAGGTTCACGTGGACGTTGTGGTACTCCCCGTCGTCGTCCTTGGCGCCACTGGGGCTGAGCTTCTTTTTGCGGACCATCGCGGGTGTGCTTGTCGCCCTTCGCCATAGCAGACACATAAGTGTTGTTTACGCGTACTCGGGCTCCGGCTGATCGCGCGTGCGTACGAAAACCGAGAATACGAGTCCGATCCGCCGGTGGCTCGGGGGTCGGAATCGACACGCGAACTTCGAATCGACGTGTCGCGCGCGCTGAACGCTCCGCGAATCGCCGCAGATCGACCGTTTTGCTCCCGCTTTGATGGCCTAAATCGCCAGCCGCTACCGAGGTGATATATAAAAGTTGTGGCGCACAGCTTTCATTTCCCCGATATATTTATTACACACTGTGTGCTGGAGTCACACGGAGGCAAAACCATGGTACGTGAAGACGGTAAGCGAAACTTTGCCCTGCGAGAGGAAGACGGATCGGAACCGAGCGAGTTCTCGGGAAACATGCCGCGTCAGGCGGCGCTCAAAGCGGCTCGAACCCTCGAGCCGGCACCCTCCGAGGAGGAGGCGGAGCGAACGACGCTCCGTCTTCGGGAGAAGGGGACCCAGAAGGTCCACGAGTACGAGGGGTGGGCCTGGAAGGACGGCGCTCCCGAGGTCGACGACGCGGACGACGACTTCTGGCTCAACGACCTCGACGACATCACCAAGGCGAACGTCTCGAAGCAGGGCATCGAGTATCTCGACGACGAGTAGTCCTCGGGCGCCCCGGTCCCGATCTCTTGTTTTCGCTGTCGACCGACCGGAACGTCACGGAGTTGATCACCCTGTCCCGACAGAGATACCATCCCGGGTAGGCTCGTCTCCGGTTCGACTCGATCCGGTCAGTTGTCCCGTTTCTCCCGGCATGAAATCGCATGACGTGGCGCCGGTAGTTCGACGGGGTTAAGTACAACCCGGGCATTCGAAGAAATGCGAAGAACGCATCGCGGACTCGGGCCGTTCAACCCGGCCCGGTTTCGCTGGACCCGTACCGTTCCGATGGGTTTATGACCCGTCGCCCGGTACGTTCAGGTCCGCGAAGGATGAGGATCACGCCCCCTGCGCTCCGGCGTAAGCGGTGATCTGATGTGAGCCGTGGTCGTTCGGTGTCATCCAAGC
>NZ_JBZVGZ010000020.1:0-68368 GCF_058630335.1 Halorubrum sp. SD41 | reverse complement strand
GAGCAGGGGGGGGCCCCCCGCCGCGGGCCAACGGCCTATGTGTTGGCCCGGGGGCCCCCCACCAGGAGCGGCCGGCGCCCCCCCCCCCGCCAACACCGCAGGGAGCGAGTGAAACGAGCGACCGAGGAGCGCAGCGAGTGTGCGGCCGCCTCGCGGCTGGGGCTTCGACGATGTTCGTCTCGATCAGATATTTATAAACACCAGTAGCGTACGGCCGAGCGGCTGGGGCTTCGATGGTGTTCGCCGCGCCGACGCGGTTAGCCGTTTATAAATAAACGACGAGAACAGGCGGGGTTCCCGCCGTCGTCGTCTCAGTCCTCGGCCCAGTAGTACAGCTCTTCGCGGGGCGCGTCGCAGTTCGGGCAGTTCGCGGGGAGCTGGTCGCCGATCTCGCCCATCTCGCCGCACTCCCAGCAGCGCCACATCACGTACGCGGTCCCGAACACGTCGCGCGCGTCAGTGAGCGCCAGCGTGTCCGTGTCCGACGGCGACGCGACGTAGAAGCCGTCGTCGTCGACCCCCCGGATCGACCCGAGGCGCTCGCCGTCCTCGTTGTACACCTCCTGTCCGATGCTCACGTTCGCGAAGACGGGTTCTTCGGAAGCCATACGCGGCCGTACGCGCTGATCCCCTATAAGTGTGGGAGCAGATAGCACGCCACGTGGAGGATATTCAACTACTGCTCGACGGTGAACGCCGCCAAATCCCTAGCCGCTCGCTTATAAAATGGTGACTGCGAATCGGCGGCGAACACCGACAAAGCCCCAGCCGCTCGCTTATAAATGACTGGCCGTGGATCGGCAGCGAACACCTCCAAAGCCCCAGTCGCGAGGACTCGCGCGGCTCGCTGCGCTCCTCAGTCGCTCGTTTCACTCGCTCCCTGCGGTGCTTGCGTCGCCGAGCTTCGTCCTCGCGACTGCCCCTTTGAGTCCCACCCCGCACAGCACGGCGACCACACCTCACACCTCCCCAACCTCGCCGCTCACGCCCTCCGGGCGTTCGCGGCGTCCCTCGCGCGGTGCTGTCGCCGGCGCTTCGCGCCGGCTTCCAGAGGGACCTCCGGTCCCTCGCGGCTCGGCCGCAACGCGGCCTCGCAGGCACGCGCCACCGCACAGCAAACCAGTGGCGACGCGGTGGTAATTCGATCGGACGTAAGCGAAAAGTCGACGCAAAACCCGAAAACGACCGCTTCAGGCGACCGGGGTGCGTTCGACGACGGTGCCGTCGACGGTCGGGTACTGCTCGACGATCTCGCCCTCGTCGAGGTCACCGTCCTCGACCATCTCCTCTAAGAGCCACCACGCGACCTCGACGTGGTCCGACTTCACCGTGTAGAACTCCTCGGGGACGCCGAGCGACTCGAAGCGATCGCGGTCGGCGAACGCCTTCCCGTAGACCAAGGTCCCGTCGTCCGTCACCTCGTCGAACTCGCGACGGATGTTCTTCGCCATCCGCTTCAGGCGGTTGCGGTGTTGGGCGGCGTCTTTGAACACCGAGGTGCAGAAGTACACCTTCTCGTGGCTCGCCATCTCTTCGAGGATGGCGTCCTTCGACCCCTCGACCGCGGACATGTGCCCCTCCTGGAGCTCGAACCCCTCCTCTTGCATCCGGCGGTAGTTCCCGTCGGACATCTCGAACTCGTTGATATTACAGAACTCCGCGGCGCCCTCGTCTAAGAACTCCAAGAACTCCGGCTCCGCGCGAATTCCGGGGATCTCGAAGGCGGGCGTGAGTCCCTCTTCACGGGCGATATGGAGGATCTCCTCCCACTCGGTGCCGTGCATGTCGCCCCACATCTCTAAGGGCGGGTGGAAGCGGATCTCGTCGAGGCCGGCCTCCGAGAGCTTCCGCATGTTCTCGCGGCCGCCCGTAATTCCGGTGTAGAGGTGCGTGTGGTGGTCCTCGCCGAACTCGTCTTTCAGCAGTTCGAGGTACCGGGTCGTCTTCGCCATCGCCTCCTGCGGCTCGCCGCCGGTGATCGACGTGCCGAGCGCGCTCATGCGCTTGGCCTCCTCGATCACGTCCTCGTCGGACTCGACCTTCCGCTCGTTGGCGTACACGTCGGTGACGTTCTTCCGGTTCTCTCCGAGGGGGCAGTAGAAGCAGTCCCGCTGGTCGCAGTACCCGTAGACGAAAAGCACCATCTTCCCGCCCTTGGCGCACTGTTCACAGCCCTTGGAGATCATCTACCCCCTTCTACCGGCCGCGACGTGAAAAAGCGTGCGAAGCGCGGAGTCGGGCGAGATCGGTTGTCACGGCGACGTGTTCGGACGACGGCGGTCGCGCGGCCCGCGCCCGGACGACGGCGGCCACAGGTCCGCACGCGGACGATCGAGCGCTCGGCGGCGCCCGCAGCGGCGTTCGCCCGAACACAAAGTATGTACCCCCGCCGCCGCCAGTGGCGGGCATGGACCGAGATCCGACCGACGACGACGCCGAGAACGAGACACCGAGCGACGCGGTCACGCGCCGCCGGGCGCTCGCCGTCGGCGGCGCGGTCGGCCTCGCAAGCCTCGCCGGCTGCACCGCGCTCGACGTCGCGACCGGCGACGGGCCCGCGGAGTTCGCCGCCGGCACCGCGACCGTGGGCGACGCGACCCTCGACGAGAGCGGGTACGACCTCAACGAGGTGACCGACGAGGTGATCGCTCGGGAGGTGGAGGTGGCCGGACGGACCCGCGAGGTGCGCGTGACGAACACCGTCGCCGAGTACGACAAGGCCGTCGAGCTGTTCGGCGAGCGCTACCAGGCCGCCGTGTTCGCCGCGGTGACGACGCCGCAGATCGAGGTGCTCGGGCGGGCGCTCAACCCGATCGCCGAGATGGATACCCGCGAGCGCGCCGAGCTCATCCTGAGCCGCTACGAGGGCGTCGGCGACCTCGAACGCGGCTCGGAGTACTCGACGGAGGTGCTCGGTTCGGATGCCGAGGTCGTCGTGTACACGGCCGACGCGGAGATCGAGGGAACGGGCGTGACCACCGAGCTGGAGCTTCACATCGGCGAGCCGGTCGAGGCCGGCAGCGACTTCGTCCTCCCGCTGGCGGCGTATCCGGCCGCGTTCAGCGACGGCGAGAACGTCCGCCGGATGATGAACGGGCTCGAACACGAGCCCAACGAGGAGGAGTGACGGAGCGAGCGTTCGGACCGGCGCGGTCGCCGGGTTCGCCGGGCGCGACCCGAGCCGAAAACATATGCCGTCCCCCCGCGTAGCCTCGAACGATGCTGCTCGTCCTCTGCGTCGACCTCGACGACGACCTCGGCCGGAAGACGGGGATCCCCACCCCCGTCATCGGCGCCGACGACGTCACCGAGGCCGCGGTCGCGCTCGCGACCGCCGACCCCGAGGACTCCGACGTGAACGTCTTATTCCAGGGCGTCAACGTCCACGACGAGCTGGCCGCCGAGGGCGAGGCCGTCGAGGTCGCGGCCGTCACCGGCGTCGGCGGCGCGGACGTGAAGGCGAACCGCGCGGTCGGCCAGGAGGTCGACCGCGTGCTCGCCGAGCTATCGACCGGCGAGGAGGTGTCCGCGGTCGTGATCACCGACGGCGCCCAAGACGAGTCCGTCCTCCCCGTGATCCGGTCGCGGATGCCGATCGACGGGATGCGCCGGGTCGTCGTCCGGCAGGCGCAGGACCTCGAGTCGCTCTACTACACGATCAAACAGGTGCTCGCCGACCCGGAGACCCGCGGCACGATCCTCATCCCGCTGGGCGTCGTCCTCCTCATCTACCCGCTGGTCGTCGTCGCCAACCTCTTCGACGTCGCGGGCGCGGCCGTGCTGGGGATCCTCTCGGGCGCGGTCGGGCTCTACTCGCTGTTCCGCGGGCTGGGACTGGAAGACACGGTCGACGGCGCCGCCGAGAGCGTCCGCAACGTGCTGTACACCGGCCGCGTGACGCTCGTCACCTACGTCGTCGCGCTCGCCTTGGTCGTCGTCGGCGGGGTCCAGGGGGTCGACACCGTCGACGTCGTCCGGACCGCGCAGGGGAGTTCGCTCGCCGTCGGCACCGCCCTCGCCGCGTTCGTCCACGGGTTCGTCCAGTGGCTCGGCGTCGCCGGCGTCACCTCCAGCCTGGGACAGATCACCGACGAGTACCTCGCCGGCCGGTTCCGGTGGCGCTACCTCAACGCCCCGTTCTACGTGGCCGCCATCGCCGTCGTGCTGTTCGCGGTCTCCGGCTTTTTCCTCCCGGACGCGCCCGGCGTGACGGCGCTGGGCCTCTCGGAGCTGGCGCTGGCGCTCGCGGCCGGGACGCTCATCAGCGTGTTGAGCACGCTCGCGTTCGCCGTCGCGGAGTCGCAGCTCCCGTCGGCGGAACCGGTCTGAAACGCGGAACGGCGGAAAAGAGCGGACGGCGCTCACCGCGGCGTCCAGGAGTCGCACGCCTCCATGTCGTCCATCAGCTCGTCGTAGTGCGCGCAGTAGGGCCGCATGCCGTCGTCAGTCCGGACGTAATCGAACTTCGCGCAGTTGCCGCAGTAGGTGTCGCCCGGGCCGTCGCGCGCGGCGGGCGAGTCGGGCGAGGGCGCGGACTCCGGCGTTGACGGCGAGTCGGGGCCCTCCGGCCCCGCCTCGTCGAGCGGCGAGGAGATGTCGGTGTCTGCGCTGCCGCCGTCGCTCACGCCCGCCGAGCCGGGCGCGGGGGATCCGCCCGTTCCGGACCGGCCCGCGTCGCTCGTCCGCCCGCCCGCGCCGGTGCCTCCCGCGCCGCTCGACCGGCCGCCGGTGGGGCCCGACGCACCGGTGCCGGCGGTCGTCCCGGAGCTGGCCGCCGCGCCGGTGGCGTCTCGATCCGCCGGCTGGTTCGCGTCGCGCGCGGACTGGTTCGCGTCGCGCGCGGACTGGTTCGCGTCGTCCGGGCGGTTCGTCTGCGTCTCGACGTCGCCGTCGGGGGTGCCGCCGAGGAGGCCCACGCCGCCGCGGCTCCCCAGCTGGTCGCGGGGGACCTCGACCACCTTCGTCTCCCCCTTGTGGGTCACTTCCATCGAGACGGTGCCGCCGGGGTCGTTGCGGGTCTTGAAGTTCGCGACGCCGACGAACACGCTCCACAGCGTCGTCGCGGCGCCGAGGAAGTAGACGCCCGCGGTGTGGAGGGTGAGGTTCCGGAGCTCGGGGCGCGGCCCGCCGACCCACCGCTCCGGGTACGCGTACGTGAACAGCGCGACGCCGAGCCCCATGACGACCGCGCCGACGATCGCCGCGGTGTAGGTGCTGCGGTCGGCCGGCAGCACGGCCATCACGCCGAGCAACACGAGCGGGACGCCGACCCCGCCGAGGCTCCCGCCGAGCTCCCGGGCCGCGCCCGCGGAGTAGCTGGCCGGCACCGCCACCTCGGCCGCCGCGAGGATCCCCGCGACGACGAGTAACGCGCCCGCGACGAACGACCCCACGCCGAGGTACAGCCGCCGCGGGTCGACCCCGGAGCGCCCCCGTCCGCCGTACGCCTCCGAGAGACTGGTCATAGGCGGGGTACGTCGTCCACCGTGAAAACAGTACGTCAGACGATCACGGATCGCGGGCGACCGCGACCGCGGATCGCAGGCGACCGCGACCGCAGACCGCAGGCGGCCCGGACGGGGCGAGCGGGCGAACGGCCCGGGGGATCGCCGGCTCAGACCAGCGCGTCCACGTCGACGTGGTCGCCGAGCAGCTCGGCCATCCGATCGACCGTCCGGACGTCGCGCGTGCGCCCGCCGCGGACGATCTCCTCGGCGCGGTCGATGGCGGTGACCGTGTCGGTGTTGACGGCGAGCACCGGCTTGCCGGCGTCCGCGGCCTTGCCCAACACCGCGCCCGAGGGACGGTGGCCGCCGGTCAAGACGAGACACGCGACCCCGGAGGCTTCCAGCGCCGCCGTCTGGACGTCCGCGCGGTCGCCGCCGGTGATGACGGCGGCGTCGCGGGCGCGCCGGAAGTAGCGGAGCGCCTCGTCGCCGCCCATCGCGCCGACGAGGAAGCGCTCGACGAACGCGTCGGTGGGCGCGTCGGTGAGCAGTTCGGCGCCCAGCTCGTCGGCGAGCTCCCCGACCGTGACGCCCGCGAGCGCCTTCTCGTGGGGGATCGCGCCGAAGACGGTGATCCCCTTCGATTCGAGGAACGGGATCCCGTCCTGATCGAGCGACTCGAAGGCGTCGTCGGACACCTTGTTGAAGACGACTCCGGCGAGGCGGTCGCCGAACGCGTCGGCGGCCGCCAGCACCTCGTCTAAGTCGTTCGGCGAGCCGTACTCCGCGACGAGGACGACCCGCGCGTCGAGCAGCTCCGCGACGTCGACGTCGGTGAGGTCGACGACGCCGCCGGTGGTCCAGCGCCCGCCGCCCTCGACGAACACCCGGTCGTTGTCGGCCGCGATGTCGTCGTACTCCTCGCGGATCCGGTCGCGCAAGGCGTCCGGGTCCTCGGTGCCGCGGACCGCGCCCTCGACGAACGTCGGCGAGTAGACGACGGGCTCCATCTGGTGCATCTCGGCGTCTAAGCCGAGCACCTCGCGGGCGAGCATGGGGTCCTGGTCGAGCGTCTTCCCGACGTTCGACTGGAGCCGGGTGCCCTTCGGTTTCATGTAGCCGACGCTGCGGTCGCGGTCGGCGGCGAGCCGCGCGAGGGCGACGGTGATCGCTGTCTTTCCGGCGCTGTCTCCGGTCGCGGTGACGAGTGTGGTGGGTGTGTCAGTCATCGGTGGGTTCCTCCGCGTCGAGCGGCTTCGGATCGGTCTCCGCGTCGGCTCCCGGCGGGTCGAGGGCCTCCGGGTCGACGGTGAGTCTCACGTCGACGGCGGCGGCGTTCGTGCCGCCGTCGTCGTCGGGCAGTGCGACGAGCGGGTTGATGTCGAGTTCGAGGATCGCCGGGAAGTCGGTGACCAGCTGCGAGAGCCGGCCGATCGTCTCGATCACGGCGTCGACGTCGACCGGGTCGCGGCCGCGGGCGCCGCGCAACAGCGGCGCCGACTGGATCTCCTCGGTCATCTCGCGCGCCTCGGGCTCGGAGACCGGGGCGACGCGGAAGGTGGTGTCCTCCATCACCTCCACGAAGATGCCGCCGAGCCCGAACATCAGCAGCGGGCCGAACTGCGGGTCGCGGTTCATCCCGACGATGGTCTCGACGCCGTCGTCGAGATCCACCATCTCCTGCACTTGGACGCCGAGGACGGTCGCGTCCGGCTGGTAGTTGCGCGCGCGGGTGACCAGGTCCTCGTAGGTGTCGCCCACGTCGTCGTCCGCGACGCCGACGGCGACGCCGCCGATGTCGGACTTGTGCAGGATGTCCGGCGAGACGATCTTCATCACCACGTCGCCGTCGACGCCCGCGGCGACCTCGCGGGCGCGCTCGGGCGAGTCGACGATCTCGCCGGCGGGCGTGGGGATACCGTACGCGTCGAGCAGCTCCATCGCCTCGACGCCCAAGCGGTTGTCGTCGCGGTCGCGCACCGTCCCGAGGATCTCGCGTGCGCGCTCGCGGTCGACGTCGAAGGACATGGGGGGCGCGTACTCGCGCGACTTGATGTCGCGGTAGCGCGCGAGCGTCGCGAGGCTCTCGATCCCGCGAGCGGGGTCGAAGTAACAGGGGATCCCCTTCGCCTGGAGCTGCTGCTTCGGCTCGCGGGTCCGGTCGCCGCCCATCAGGCAGGCGGCGATGGGCGCGTCCATCTCGTCGCTGACCGACTCGATCGCGTCCGCGAGGTCCGCGAAATCGATCGTCGCCGTGGGCGCGGCCAGCACGAGGGCGGCGCCGACGTTGTCGTCGGCGACGGTGATTTCGAGGGCCTCGCGGAACCGCTCCACGTCGGCGTCGCCGATCACGTCGACCGGGTTGTGGATGTTCGCCTCCTCCGGCATCGACGCGGCGAGCGCGTCGCTCGTCTCGCCCGTGAACGACGCCATGTCGAGGTCGGCGTCGCCGACCGCGTCGGTCGCCATCACGCCGGGGCCGCCGGCGTTGGTGACGATCGCGACGCTGTCGGTGTCGGGCAGCGGCTGGCTCCCGAGGATGCCCGCCGAGTCGAACAGCTCGTCGACCGACTCCGCGCGGATGACGCCCGCCTGGTCGAGGCCGGCCTCGTACGCCTTGTCGGAGCCCGCGAGCGTGCCGGTGTGCGAGGAGGCGGCCTGCGCGCCGGCGCTCGTCCGCCCCGACTTCACGGCGACGATCGGGGTGTCCTGGGTCGTCTCGCGGGCGGTCTCGATGAACTCGCGGCCGTCCTCGATCCCTTCGAGGTAGCCGATTATCACGTCGGTCTCCTCGTCGTCGCCCCAGTGGTCGACGAAGTCCGTCTCGTCGAGAACGGCCTTGTTCCCGAGCGACACCACGTCCTTGAACCCGATCCCGTTGTCGTTGGCCCAGTCGAGGACCGCGGTGACGAACGCCCCGGACTGGCTCATGAAGGAGAGCCCGCCGGGGAGGGCGTTCTCGGGGCCGAACGTCGCGTTCATCCCCGATGGGGTCGACATGATCCCCAGGCTGTTGGGGCCGACGAGGTTGAGGTCGTACTCGTCGGCTAGCTCCGCGAGGCGACGCTCCCTCGCCGCTCCGTCCTCTCCGGTCTCGCCGAACCCGGCGGTGATCACGACGACGTTGCGGACCCCCGCCTCGCCGCACGCCTCGATGGCGTCTAAGACGATCGAGGGGGGGACGACGATCACCGCGACGTCGGCGTCCGCGTCGGCGACGTCGTCGACGCACGGCGTGCCGAGCACCGCGTCGTAGTTCGGGTTGACGGGGACCGTGTCGCCGTCGAAGTCGTCGAGGAGATTCGACGTGACGGCGCGGCCGACGGCGCCCTCGCGGGCGGTCGCGCCGACGACGGCGACCCGGTCCGGGTCGAACAGCTCGTTGAGCGTACCCATCAACCCGAGAGTACGCGAAGCGTCGGCTTAAGATCGGTGGGAGGTTCTTCGAAATCGGGTCCTATGGTGAACGATCGATCGGGTTTCGGTCGGCCGCCCGGCGAACCTCACGGCGGACCGGGGGCGGCGTCGGGGTCGTCGGGGGTGCGGTCTCCGGTCGGCTCGCGGTCCCCGGTCGACTCGCGGCCCGCCGCGGGCTCACCGTCGGCGGGGTCGCGCTCGTCGGGTTCGGGGCCGGCGGACTCGGGCGCGACCGCCTCGGAGCCGGCGGCCGGCGCCGTCGCGCCGCCGTCCGGTTCAGCCGCGGCCGGCCGGACTTCGGAGGCCGGCGGCGGGCCGCGGTCGGCCGCCGGGAAGGAGGGCTCGCCGTCGGCGTCGGGGACGCTGATCGTCACCTCGTTGCCGTCGGGGCCGGCGTCGAACGCGAGGTCGCCGCCGGAGCGGTCCGCGATCCAGTAGACGAGCCACAGCCCCATCCCGCCGGTGTGTCTGAGGTCGTCCATCTTCCACCGGTCCGTGATCGGGTCGCGCTCGGCCGCCGGGATGGGGGGCGCGTCGTCGCGGACCGCGATCTCGACGCGGTCGGCGGGCGCCGTGACCTCGATCTCGACCGTCGCCGCCCCCTCGGCGTGTTCGATCGCGTTCTCGATCAGCTCGGCGATCGCGTAGTCGAGCTCCGGGTGCGTGAACGCGCGCACGTCGTCGGGACAGGAGACGGTGATGTCGGCGGGCGCCTCGCTCGCGTCGTCGACGGCGTCCGCCACCGCGCGCTCGACGAGCGGTGCGACCCGGAGCGGCTGCGGCGGTTCGTGCTGCCGGAGGAGGTCGATCACGCCGCGCTGCTTCTCGGCCGTGGTGAGCAGGTCGTCGGCGACCCGGCGGACCGTCTCCGCGTGGTCGATCAGGTCGGCGGCGAGTTCGGCCAGGTCGACGTCCGGGGGGACCGCCTCGTCCCCCTCGGTCGCCGTCGACGCCGCGGCGACGGCGTCGTCGACCCGGTCGGCGATCCGCTCCGCGGTGCCGTCGACGATGTTCATGTCGTTGCGGATGGTGTGCCGGAGCAGGTTGTCCATCACCGTGAGCTGGCGCTCGCGGCGGTACTCGTCGGTGACGTCGCGGGCGAACCCGGTGACGGCGACGACCTCGCCGTCCTCCCGCACGGGGCGCGCGGGCACCCTGACCCAAGTTGTCGGCCCGTCCGGGGAGCCGATCCGGTAGTCGAGATTCGTCGGATCGCCGGCGGAGAGCCGCTCCATCGCGCACTCGACGTCCGCCCGGTCGTCGGGGTGGACGGCCTCCAAGAACGCTCGCGGCCGGCGCTCGAGGGTTTCGGGGTCGATCCCGAACACCGACTCGATCGCGCCGTTGACGAACAGCAGTTCGCTCCAGTCGGCGCCGAACATCCACAGCACGTCCGGCGACGTCGAGGCGATGGTCTCCAGGCGCCGCCGGGACTCGACTTCGAGGGTGATGTCGCGAGAGCTCAGCGCGTAGCCGTCGAGGCCGGTCTCAGCGGGCGGAAACACGCGAGTGCGGAACCACACCCAGTCGCCGTCGGCGGTCTCGTAGCGGTACTCCAGCGGGGCGTCCGGCCGCGTACCGTCGGCGACGAGGTCCTCGAACGCCGCCCGAACACGGTCGACGTCGTCCGGATGAACCAGGTCGAACGCGTCCGTCCCGACGAGCTCGTCCGGGTCGAATCCGAGCAGGTCGCGGGTGGCCGCGTTGAGGTACCGGAACCGGCCCGTCTCGTCGATCACCGCGATTTTGTCTTGCGCGAGATCGATGAGAGTCTCTGGTTCCGGCGAGCGAGACATACGGGACACGTCCGCGAACTGGTGTAAAACCTTGACCGTTCAATTATCAGGTTCGAAAACGATCGTCGCGCAGCGGCGGCAGCGCGGTGGTGCGGCGGCGGAGCGGCGCGGCAGCAGCGCGGCGGTGCGGCGGCGGAGCGGCAAGGCGGCGGTGCGGCGAGACGACGGCGCGGTGACCCGCCGCCGGGAACGGCGGTCAGTCGGCCGAGACGCCGGGGGAATCGAGCGCGGCGGCGAGGGGGTCGGTCCCCCCGCCGTCGACCGTGAGCGCCACGCCGTCGTCGCCGAGTTCGATCGCGGCGTCTTCGGCGTCGCGGACGTACTCGGCGGCGTGGTCGCCGTCCGGGTCGAACCGGACCCCCTCGGCGAGCAGCGGCGTCTCGCTCAACAGCTCGACCTTCCGGTAGGCGGTCGAGAGCGCGATGTCGCAGTCCTCGGCGAGCTCGCTCGTCGTCTTCGGCGTCGCCGCTGCCGCGAGGATCGCCCGGCAGTCGGCGTCGGCGAGCGCCTCGAACGTGGCGTCGAGCGCGTCGTCTCCCTCGGTCGTCGTCGCGTCGGTCGTGCGCGGGGGGCGTTTCATATCTGTAGATAACGGCTCCACCACCCCGAACGGTGGCCCATCATATGCTGGGTGTTTTATACCGGGCGGCGCGCCCGCCAACGTTTTTGCCCGGGGCGGGTACGGACGAACGAGATGGGATCGGGAATCCGGGCGGAGGTCTCGCTGCCGACGGCGCTGTCCCCGTTCGACGGGGTCGTCGACGGGGCGACGCCGGTCACCGAGGTGACGCGCTGCACGCCCGCGGACGACCGCGAGCGCGTGGTCGTGGAGTTCATCGCGGACGCCGACCTCTCGGTCCCCGAGGGGGTCGAGGTCGTCTTCGACTACGGCGGCCGGGCGGCGTACCGGTTCGACGCGGCCGTCGACCCCGACTCGCCGTTCGCCGTCCTCGACCGCCACGAGACGCCCGTCTCGGAGGCGACGATCCGCGACGGGCGGCTCCGGCTCACCTTCCACGCGAGCGACCTGCCGACGCTGCGGTCGGTGCTGGAGGCGTTCCGCGAGGGGTGTTCGGACATGGAGGTGTTACGCTTACTCCAGTCGACGACGACGCCGACGGAGTCGGACCTCGTCACCGTCGACCGGAGCGAGCTGACGGAGCGCCAGCGCGAGGTGCTGGCGGCCGCCTACGAGGCGGGCTACTTCGACCACCCGAAGGGCGCCAACGCCGGCGAGGTGGCCGAGTCGCTGGGGATCGGGCGCTCGACGTTCACGGAGCACGTCGCGGCCGCCCAGCGGAAGCTGTTCGGGGCGCTGCTCGATTAAGGATCGTTCATCACATTTCGAACTCGCGAGAATCCGCGGCCCGTTTGATGGGCGTGGGGGTCGTACCCACGGGTATGACGGGGCGATCCACCCACACCTTCGTCTGCCCGGAGTGTCGGCGCTCGATCGAGGTGGACGACGCGATGCGGGCGACGCTGCTCGAGACGGGCTGCGTCGTCTGCGGCGCGCCGGTCACCGAGGAGGACGTGGGTTCGGCGCCGGCGATGAGCTGAGCGCGACCGCGTCGCGACCGCCCCGCGGACTCCGCGCCGCATCGCCCGGCCCGCCCCGCGGTCCCCGCGCCGCATCGCCGACCATCCCCTTGCTCCCCCACCGGCCGCGTCGTCTCGTTCCCTTTAAGCCGCCGTGCGAAGAAATTCGGGGTATGCCGACGAACAGCGAGGTCGAGATGTCGCCGGCCGAGGTGGACGCGCACCTGTCCCGCCACGAGACGGGGGTCCTCGCGCTCGCGCGCGACGACGCGCCGTACGCGATCCCGATCTCCTACGGGTACGACGCCGACGAGCGCGCGTTGTACCTCCGGCTGGTGTCGACGCCCGACAGCGAGAAGCGCGAGTTCCTCGCGTCGACGCCGCAGGCTCGGATCGTGGTGTACGAAGACGAGGACGACGAGTACGCGAGCGTCGTCGGCGTCGGCCCCCTCGAACGGGTCGACCTCGACGAGCTCACCCCCGAGACGATCGCGCAGTACGGCGAGACGCAGCGCCCGCTCTTCGAGATCTGGGCCGACGACAAGCCGGACCTCGACATCGACCTCTACCGCTTCACGCCCGAGACGCTGACCGGGCGGACGGTCGTCGTCGAGCGCGATGAGGAGTAGGCGGTCGGGAGGGTGACCGATCGGGGACAGTGAGGCGACGATCGGGCCTGCGGAGGAACGATGATTTTGTGGTTGACATCCTCCCCGCCTTGAGGAGCGGGATTTTTATTTTGTAACTTCCAGAACACCACACGAATGGCGTCCAGTAGCGATTCCACGACCTCGGTCGACGACGAGGTCCGCCGCCTGTACGAGCGGTATCAGTCGGCCGAGACGGACGCGGAACGCCGAGCGATCGCCTTAGAAATGGGTGAACTCGACGGTCGACGCCACGCGGTCATCTACGAGTAGCTCGAAACGGAGTAGACGGTCTTTGGAACGAGGAGCGTGTCGAACGTCGCGAGTAGTTCCAGCGAATCGATTTCGGCAAGATGAATGAGCGGTCCCGCGTCCGAGACTGCCGCGAGTGTCACGCGTTCAGGCCCCAATCGACGTCATCCTCGACGACCGAACGCTCTCGGTCGGCTCGCTCGACCGTCACCCGCTCGACGCGGTCGATCGCCGCGGCGCGGTCGAGGTCGACGGCGAGGTACCGCGCGAGGACGAGGTCTTCCCAGAGGGCTTCGAGGCCTCGTTCGAGGGCGCGCTCGAAGACCTCGGACTCGGAGCACTCGCGAGCCGCCGCGATTTCGCGTACGCGGTCGGAGATCTCGGCAGCCATACCGCCTATTTACCCGGTGACGTTTGTAAATCCGCGTCCGGGCGCTCGATGAACACCTATGAACCGAGGTCACGGGTCGATGGTGGCGTCGTGGAACGCGGCGCGGGCGGCATCAAGGTAGTCGTGACGAGGGAGTCAGTAAACGAGCGAGACGCTCAGGACCGATGCGTCTTCTCAGTTACCCGAGACCAGTGTGAGCCCGGGGGGCGAGCCACCCCATGTCATCGGTGGAGGGAGATCGGCGTTGACGGCGAGCCGCTCGGCCGATAATACCGGACACCGTCACGCGACTCGACTGCGAGTTCCGTGCCACGGCAACTATCAGTAATCGTGGCGTGACAGCGTCCGGCACGCGGTGATCGATGGTAGCCCTACTTCAATCTATGCTGTCCATGCGAATTTTTGCCACAGAACGGCAGTCTCGTATCAGGCGCGCTGCCGCTCGCTGTCGCTCAGTGGACGAGTCGGGTCGAGCGCGATAAAGAAAAACCGCGTGTGGGTCGGCCCGCGAGGGCCGATGGTTGGAAGCTACGAGCTGCGACCGTCAGGCAACGATGTTACTCGTTGCGGCGGGTCGCGAGCAGCGCAGCAGCGATGAGGGCAACGAGCGCGACGATGGCACCGAAGCCGGGCGTTCCGTCGTCGGTGGTACCGTCACCTTCGCCGTCGCCGGTGCCGTCACCTTCGCCGTCGCCGGTGCCGTCACCTTCGCCGTCGCCGGTGCCGTCACCCTCGCCGCCGTCGGCGTTGAGGGTGAGCGTGGCGGTCTGGCTGTCGTCGTCGGTGAAGACGCCGTGCTCGTACTCACCAGCTTCGAGACCGGACGTGTCGACGTCCGCGAACTCGACGGTGGTGCTACCGCCGGCTTCGAGGGTCACGTCTTGACTGGCGACCGCGTTACCGCCAACGCGGAACTCGACAGTCTGGGTGGCCTCTTGGCCGCCGGTGTTCTCGACTGTGGCCGTCACGGTCAGCGCGTCGCCGACCGTCGCGGTCACGTCCTGCGGGTCGAGCTCCGAGACCGTGAAGGTCGCGGACTCCTCGACCTGCTCGACGACCGTACCCTCAACGGACGGGTTCTCGCTGAACGCCGAGTTGCGGAGGTTGATGTTGTACGTGTCGTTGACGCTCTGCTCACTGAAGTCGAACTCAGTGGACCACGTGCCGTCAGGTGTGACGGTCACGGTTTCAGATTTCGAGAACGCCGGACGCGTGTCACCGTCGGAACGGACGCGGAGCGTCAGTTCCGTACCGGGCGCGAGGTTGGTCGTCCCGGAGACGACCTGACCCTCGGCGTTCGTCACGTTGTACGGGTCCTGATCGAACTCACCGTCGGGCGCGGTCACCGTGAAGGTTCCCGTGGCCGACTGGTAGAGGTCAGAGACCTCTTCAACGTCTTCGTTGGTCTGCGAGATACGGTTGAATTCGAGCAGACGCGGATCTTCAACGCGGAAGCGCGCGTCAATGCCGACATCGTCGTCGCTCGCGTCGAGCATGTCGCTGTTGTCGAACTCGATCGAGTCCGTGTCGACGATGACGTAGAGCGTGTCTGCCTCGTCGTCGACGACGACATCGACGGTGGAGTTGCCGATGTTAACCGTACGGAGTTCCGAGTTCGGACCGGCGCTCTCGCGCGTCTCGCGAAGGCGCAGGGTGATCTCGTCACCGAGAGCCTCTTCGAACTGCTGGGTCGAAGCATCGTCACCAGTCGCTTCGAGGAGGCCGGTCAGCCCGGACGCCTCGATCTGGTGGACGACGCGGTCGCCCTCAGCGAGGGTGCTGGCCTGCGTAACGTTCTCACCAATACGCTCGTTCAGCGCCTCGACAGAGTCGTCGGCGCTAACGATGTCGCCGGCAACGCCGTCGGAGACGGTCCACGTGTTGATCGTTTCGGACGTCGACCGCTCTTCGAGGAAGAGCGTACCGACGTTGTCGGGCGAGTTGAGCGTCTCCGCGGCATCGTTAGACACCGTGGAGACGGCGAGCTCGTAGTCACCAGCGTCGAGCATGTCGATGCCCGTCGTCTGGTCTGCGCTCTTGTTGAACGAGATGGACGCATCTTCGTCAGCGTCCTCAGAATCGACCCAGACGATGTCATCAGCATCCGCCGAGGTGTTACCCGCAGCGTAGCTGTTGAAGTAGATCGTGATCTCGTCGTTGTCACCGAAGTCGTCGATGGTGACGTTCGCCTGGTAACCAACATCAGACTCGTCACCAATGACGAGCTCACCGGAGGTGACGGCCTCGCTGGCGGTCACGGTGATCGGAACGACATCGCCCTGCTGCTCGGTGACCGAGGAGGGGTCGATGTCGAGTTCGCCTTCGCCAACGTCGTTGACGGTGATGGTCGCGGAGTCGGCCGCGTCCGTGTCAGCGACGTCGAAGTCGAAGGTGTAGTTGCCAGCGTCAATCTCCGAGAAGTTCAGCGCGTAGGTGTCGTCGGTGACACCGGTGATGCGGAACTCCTCGTCAGCATCGTCAACGACCGTGGTGAACGATTCGTTGAAGATGTTGTCGAGTTCCTGATCGTCGTACGCGAAGTCGTCAGACGAGACGACGATGTCGTAGGAACCACGGTTAGACTCGACTTCGAGGTCGGTCGTGGTTTCTCCAGCGTTGTCAACCGAGTCGTCCTCGAACTCAGTCGTCAGGTCCTGCGTGGAGATCTCGAACTCAGTCGCGTCCTGGTCGTTGATACCCGGACCACTGAGGACGTACGAGCCGGTGTCGAAGCCGCTCGTGTCAACCGTGTAGAAGCCAGTACTGTTGGACTGGAACTGCTCGAACGGGTCCGTGTTAGTGATGCCACCAGAATCGTTGGTCCCGGTGACTTCGCGGATCTGGTAGTCCGAACTGGGCTGGAGGTCACTGACCTCGAACGTCTGGCCAGCGAAGTACAGCTCCTGATCAGGCTCGTAGTCCGGCGTGTAGGTCTGCGCCGTCAAGTCGAACGACACAGTAGCCTGGTTACTGTTACCGGAGATAACGAAGTCAATCGCATCCCCACTTGTCGAATCACTGTTATCGAGATTCGAGGTATCGTGTTCGTAGGTAACGGTAACAGTCGACGAAGCAGGATCGCCGGTAACACCGGAGGCGTTACTCACATTGATGCTGTGAGTACTTCCGGAGAGTCCTGCGTCGGTGGCTGTGATGTCACCACTACCGGAGACACTAGTGACGGTAGTGTCGGCAACGGCACTTGCGCCGCTGAGATCAACTGTAACCGTCTCGTTAGTGTCTCCAGTTTCAATATCTACATCGAACGTTACTTGCTGCGTTACCGCGGAATTACCGACTTCAACATCGTCCGCACTCCCGGCAGTAATGCCTTGGACTGCGGCGGCTGCCGGAGCGGCAGCGAAGCCAGCTGCGAACATGGAGACAACCATGATCGCCGCGAAGAAGACCGCATTGGCCTTCGTGCGTGTGTTATTGTCGTTTGTCATTGTGTGTTGTTGTGTTCTGCGTCGCGACAGCCTGCTTTGTCCGCGTCTCCGTCGCCCGCTCGTCGTCACCAACGTCGCCGTCGTAGGGCAACCGGACTCGACTCGGATTACTAGCCTTCTGTCGCATTATGGGGTAGGGGCTGCGATCACTACTTCTGGTGTCAGGTATAAATGCTTTGTGTGCCTCCTAACGGTGTGTGAAAGCCACACACAGACGATAGCGGGCGTCAGACGCGTGTTTTCGAAATTGAGAAAAATCGTTACCCTCACCGTGGCGAGCAAGCGTGTGACCGTTTCCGGGGGTTGCGTGCGAGCAAAACGCGACGTGCGGCCCGTCGCTTGAATCCGTGGATTTGAACCCTCTCAGGCGATGGTGTGTTGATTTTTAGGGAAGGGACCTACTCAGCCGTCTGAGTCTTTCCAGCCATCGGTACGCTCGTGACGACCTCGACCTGATTGGTGTCAGCCACGTCGCCAGTATCGAACAGCCGAACGTGATCCAGACTCACGGCAGGCCGTATTTAGAGACGCGGGCTAGGATCGAGTGTTAAAGCGGTTAGTTTGACCTCCTCCCACCCCCGAAGGAGTGGGATTCCCGAGCGTTGGGAGATTACGGTTTACAGTCTCCCCGTTCTCTCGGTGTGAACCGTCCGCTCTCGCGGTCGAACAGGTAGACTCCGGGCTGGGCCAACCAGCCGTTACTCATATCCTCCGTCGGAGGACTCTGAGTTATCTTTCGTCGGATGTTCACTGCGCCGTTCACGTCCGCGTTCATCGTCGTCTCACACGACTCACAGACGTACAGTCCACGCTCCACGCGGTTCGAGTCCCGAATCTGTCCACAGCACGAACACGTTTTACTGGTGTTCGCTTCGTCCACGCGATCGACGAGAATGCCGTGTTCTTCGGCCTTGTATTCGAGCAGACGAGCGAATCGCCCGAACTCCCAGCCGTGTAGCTTCTTATTCCCCGACTGGCCCCAGTTCCGCGACTCACCGTCTTCGTCCTCACGGATCCCACTGAGATCACCAACGGCGATCGTCTCCACGCCCTCTTCGACACACCGCTCTACGACGTGTTTCGAGAGCGTCTGGAGGAAGTGGTCTTTACGCCGGGAGAGTTTCTTTCGAGCCTTCACCGCACGCTTCGACGGCCCGTTCTCGCCTTCGGTCTGGTACTCCTCGCGGGTGAAGTAGTGTTTGTCTTCTTTCAGCGTGTTCCCCGGATACAACTCCGAGGGACCGCCTTCGTAATCGATAGCGAGGTAGTTGCTGATGCCGAGATCGATACCGGCCGTCTTGTCGCCGGGTGCGTCTTCGACTGGAACCGCTTTTCTACAGACGATGTGAAGTTCCCACTCGTCGCCGTCCCAGACGGCCCGTACCAGCTGGATGTTCTCAATTGGTACGTCGGGACGAGTCTCGTACTCCGCGAGGATGAAGTCTGACCAAGATTCTTTTAAATTGAATCCTTTTGAGAGGCGGAGCTGACCGTGCTTGTCGTCGTGCTTGATGGCCTCCTTTTTCCACACGACGGTGGAGCGCGGATGATCGTCACCGCCTTTCCGGTATCCGGGTGGATTGTTGCCATCGTCGGAGTTGTACCAACCGACGAACGCCTCAGCAAGCTCTTCGAGAACTCGCTGACTCGACTGCGAATGTAAGTCATTGTAGCGTTCATGATCTTTCAACTCCGATTTCAATTCGGCTTCGCCCGGAATTTCACCGTCTTTGTCCCATCGCTGTTGAATATAGTAGCGTCCGACGTTCCACAGTTTAGATGCCGCGAACCCGCACTGGTCGAGGGCCTCACGAACCTGTTCGTGGTTCGTGATGCGTGCGACGTAAGTGCGAGTCGTTTCCAGCATCGTGCTGTGTTCATAAGATTCTATGAGCTAAAATTATTTAAAGTTTTGATTCACATAGGGAATCCAGCCGATAGTCAGTAAGCCGTTCGTTGCCTTGTTACCGGCTTCATAGACGCTAAAACCCCAAATTCCCGAATCAAATCGTCAGTATATGCTTTGTGTGGTTCTCCGAAGTATATGAACGCATCTCACAAGCGTCTAAGGCGGGTGAGACGGTCGTTTTCGAAAACCGGTTCGGAACGCGGGGGGTGCGGGTGGGGTCGCAGGATCGTATAAAAGGAGTCGGCTGCGTGGGGTGTCGGTGAGTGGGACGGTGGGTTGTGTTCGCGGGCGCGTGCGCGAGGCTCGGTTCGCTCGAACGATTCTCGGCCCGTTCGGTTCGAGTGGACTACGAGTCGCGGTCGCGAAGCCACTGTGCGACTTCCTGCTGGAAGCGCTCGAACGGGTGGCGATCCTCGTGGAGATCCTCGTGGTCGACCTCCCTGAGCGGCGATATTAAGTTCCGCGGCGTCGAACGCTTCGGTATGAGCAGTATCGATCTGCCCGCCGGGGTGCTGGACGCGATCGCGGCACCGCCGGCGGACCGCGAGCCCATCGTCCGGCAGGAGCTCGCCGTCTCGCTGTACCGAGAGGAATACCTCTCCTTCGGGAAGGCACGGGAGCTCGCCGGCCTCTCGAAGGCGGAGTTCCATCGGCTGCTCGGCGAGCGTGAGGTCGAGCGCCACTACACCGAAGACGATCTCGCGCTCGACGTCGAGTACGCCCGGGAATGACGGTCGTCATCGGTCGAGGAACGCGCGCGGTCACCGATTTCAGTCGCGGGCCACTGACTCCCAGATCGTTTCGTACCCGGCGTCGCGGATGACACCATCGGTCGTGAGGATCGCGTCCGTCTCCCGTGCGCGATGGCTGGCGACGATCAGCCCGTCGTGGATGCTGAACTCGTCCAACAGTTGCGCGTACGTTGCCAGCTCCGGCTCGTCGACGGGGGCGACCGAGACCGGCCCGTTTCCGACCAACGCCTGCCGGGCATCCTCGGGCGTCCCGGTGAGTGTGATCCCTCGGACGTCCGTGTCGCGGGAGACCGAGTACAGTACCTCGGCGAGAGCCGTACTCGGTGCCTCGATGACCGTTTCCCCGGCTTCTGCCTCGGCGAACACCTGGTCGGCCCCTTGCGGGAGCGCATCGACGAGATACGCCAGTAGCGAGACGGCGTCGGCGGTGTACGTCGCCATCTCAGGCGTCCTCGTAGTTACGGTCGCGGCGGTCGCGGACGCGCTGACCCAGTTCCGCTGCGATCTCCTCGCGCTTCTCCGCGGAGGTGCCCTCGGGAACGAGCATCCCACGGCCACCAGTGCGGGTGCGCTTCTTTACGACGATTCCCTCGTCGGTGTCCATCCAGACGACCTCGTCACCGGGCTGTAAATCGTACTTTTCGCGGAGTTCGTGAGGGATCGTCGCTTGGCCCTTCTCAGTGACACGCGTGGACTTGCTCATATCCAGTAATACCTTTCGTAATACCTTAGTCTTGTGGGGGTCGGACTATCACCGTTAAAACGGTTACAATGGGGGAGAAGCGAGCAACTCCGACAACCGCATCGACCACCTATATGTCTCCCCTCGCGAGCCGATCGACGAACTCCCCGCGGTCCCGCTCCTGCTCGGCGGCGGTCTCCTCGTACTCGGCCTCGACCCGGTCGCGATAGGCGTCGATATCTCGGTCGTCCCCGACCAGCCGAATCCCGTCCCGGAGGGCGGCGCGCGCGATCGGGAGCGGAAGGTCGTCGATGTCGCTCACGTCGACGAAGGCGTCCGCGTGATCCTGGAGGTCCGCGTCGATCCGGTTCCGGCGACGGAACCGCTCCGTGGGAGACAGGTCGTCTGGGAACCGGAGGGCGACGTCGACGTCGGACGACTCGTGGGCCTCGCCGCGGACCCGCGAGCCGAACAGGACCGCGAAGCGGACGTTCGCCTCCGCGAGATACCGCCGAATCGCAGCCACGTCCACGTCCTCGACGGGCGGTTTCCCGTGGTTCGCTCCCGCCATGTCGTCCACCAGTATGGCGGGGGACAAAACCGTTTGGTGGCCGGCGGAGTGGCCCGAGGCGAGGTCTCGACGATGATTCGCTGGACCATGCGTTTCAAGTCGGCACGAGTCGATTCTCCGGTATGGGAATCGTTCGGGATAGCGACCACAGCGACGGGGCGCCGACCGTCGGAGAGACGGGGATCCGCGTGAAAGACGTCGCGTCGGCGTACGAACACAGCGGGTACAGCCCCGACGAGATCACGCAGCTGTACCCCGATCTCACGCTCGGTGACGTTCACCGAGCGCTCGCGTACTACTACGACCACATCGACGACTTCCGGTCGTCGTCCTCCGAGCCGGCCTCGGCATGACGCGACCGCTGTACTGCGACGAGAGTATCTGGATTCCCGTCGCCGACGGACTCCGTCGGCGCGGGTGGACCGTACACACCGCCAGAGATGAGGGCACGCTGGGGGAACCCGACCGCGAACAGTTGCGATACACCGTAGAGAACGAGTGGATCTTGCTGACCTTCGACGACGACTTCCTCTCACTCGTCGAAGGCCAGGAACTGCCCCACAGGGGGTTGATATACGTCCGACAGGCCGGACGACAGATCGGTGACGTCGTGAAAGTCGTCGACGAACACCTACAGAACCGCTCAGAAGACGATCTGTCGGTCCAGTATCTGTAGCACGGAGGAGGAACCGCCGGCTGTTAATTCTCTCACGGCATCAGGCGCGGGGATTCTCGTGAGTCCGACAGTCAGCTTGGTTCGTCGGGACTAGGGCGATCCCTCGTTCACGCGCTCGCGCCCGCTCTCGTTGATCCTGTCGGCGATCTCCCGAACGTCGCTCTCGGTGAGCTCGCTCTCCGCGGCGAGTTCGTCCATCACTTCCAGCGTCTCGATCTTCTCGCGGATGGCCTGTCGCGTCACCTCGCTCCAGTTGATCTCGGGGTGGTTCTCCATGCGCGTTTTGAGGTCGTCGTCCACGTTGACCGTGATACTGGGCATACAGAATCTATGCTCACATAGAATACTGTGTTTTTAAAAGATGCTGGCTTGAGAACGACTAAGAGCCTCTCGTCCGTAGGTTGCGACGAGATGGCGACGAACCATACGGTCGAGGGAAACGCTCCGGAGGACCCGGAGGATCTCCTCCCGGACGAGAGCGTCCTCACGCTCGACGAGTACCTCGCGATGTATGCCGCCGTCGGACACCGCACGCGATACGAGATCCTCTACCGACTCGTCCACGGCGGGGACATGAGTCCGACGGAACTCGAAACAGTGATCGATATCGACGACAGCACCCTCCACTATCACCTCAACGAACTCGTCGACGTCGGGCTCGTCGAAAAACGGAAGCGTACCGACCGCGGGCAAGACGGTCTGTACACGTACTACCGGGCGACGGTCTTCGGAGCGGTGACGCTCACGAGCGGCGTCGACGAACTGATCCGCGGCGAGCGGGAGTTCGAGGCCATGTACGACAGTTCGGCCGAGGCGTGAGAGTACGTCGAATGTAGTAGAAGCGGTCAAGGCAAGCCGTCCTGCGCGTTCACCAGGGCCTCGTCACCGTTCTCGACGGCCGTCCACCACGTCTTCAATACGGCGATCGTGACGAGTTCGGGCGGTCGTTCGATTCCGATACGGGATTGCCGATGTGCGTCGAGATCACGTGGCGGGTGAAAATGTCGTACCGGCTTCGAGGTGGCTTCGTTCGCCGCTTCTCGCCCGAATCTGAACTCCAGTCCGTCCTCCCGATAGTGGTATTTGTAGTCGCCGTTCTCCCACCACTGAATATCGAAGTACCCGCCTCGCTCGTGGATACCGGGGGTAACGGTGACCCGTGCCGCTCTGACGTCGCCTCCGTCCCGCTGTTTGAACGGGTGGCCCTTCTGATACCGGAATCGGACGTCGACGACTCCCGCATCGAGTTGTCGGCGCACCTGTTCCACGCTCGCATCGATCGCGTCCGAATCGAGCGGCGAACCGTTCCCCAGCCCCATTACTCGAGTGGGAGCCGATCGCCGGCGGGGGTCGTCTGCGTCCCCGTCCGTCCGTCTCCCTGTTCGGTTACGGTCGGCGCCCGCTCCTTCGCTTCTCTGAAGCGGTACGCCGCTCTGAGGTGGCTGAGTTCTCGTTTCGCCGTCCGCCAGTGAGAGACGTCGTCGAGTTCGTCCTGATCGAGGTCCCTGTCCGAGACCAGAAGCTCCTCCGGGTCGGGCGCGTCGTATTCGGCTTCGTACGCCGCGAGTTCCCGTTTTATTCGCTGGATGTGGTCGACGAGCGTGTCGCTTCCGGCGAGTCGCCGGATCTGTTTGAGAAGATGCCACTCCGGGTCGCGACTGTACAACTTCCCGGAGCCCGTCCGCTGACTGCTGACGATACCCTCCTCGGCGAGCTTGTTGAGCGTCGTCCTGGCTTTCGTCTCCGAGACGAGCGCCGTCTCTGCGATGTCGCCCGCCGACTTCGGCGTCGTCGTTCCGTCGATCACCGCGCGAATTCGCTCGTCCGCAGTGGTCTCGTGTTTCCACTCTGCGGCCGCGAAGTCGTCGATACTCTCGAAATTGTCGTCATCGACGTCGAACGGGTCGGCGTCGGCTGCCGTTACCGGTTCGTCCGGCAGCTCTTCCTCGGTGGGGAACTCGTCGGAGCCGTCAGAGGAGGGTGGCTCGTCTGTCATACGCGACGCTACGCCCTAAGCACACATATATGTTTCTGGCACAGATATATGCGCCTTGGGCTTCGTTCTCGATGGTCTTGCGAGCGGGGCATTGACGTCCGCCTCACGGTAAACGGTGAGGCTTCCCACGCATGGGGGAATACGAGTCCACTCTTGAGCGGTACGCGTCCGCTAGTCGCGTCTCACTCGGAAAACGTCTCCAGGCGATCCTCGCGGGCGGACTCGCTCAGGAATCCGGCCTCCCGATCGATCCCCCGATCCGCGAGTTCGCGTTTGAAGGACTCAGTCGAGACGCCGGCCAGTTCTGCCCCCCGGTTGAGACTCACCGCTCCGGTGCGGTACTTCTCGACCGCGAGCGAGAGCCGAAGCTCCGGACGCCGACGCAACAGCTCGCGGACGGCCTCCTCGACCACGGCGTCGGTGTCGTCGTAGCCGCCGGCGGCCGCGATGGCATCGAGGTCCGCTTCGAGCCCGGACATACGACTCGCTATGTCGGAACCACGGATAAGTATGCTGCCGCACTCGATATCGCCGCCGACCTATCTCCCGTCCGCCTCCCACAGCGCGCCGACCCGCTCATCGACCCACGGCAGCACGGTCCCCTCGATAATACACGTGAGGTCAGTCGCGTAGCTTCGATCGACCGCAGAGTCCGTGGCCGCGTCCGGGAGCGGATGGAAGTGGTCCCGCGTGTTGTGCGGCTGGTCGTGGCGGTCCCAGCGACACCGTCGCCGGTCGCCGGCGCGCGTCTCGTGATATGATACGTGAAACTCACCGTTCGTGTACGCGCGAACTTCGAGCGAGACGCCGTCGACTGGCTCGGGATAGTACTCGACGTCGAGCGTCACGACGAGACGCTCCGGCTTGTTCGACGGGAACAGCGACGTCTGGCGCACCTCGTCCCGTCGACCGAGCGCGCGACCGAGATACCGGAGGGTCGCCTCGTCGACGGACCGCGACGGGTCGAACCCGGTCACGCGGCGTTCTCCCCAGGAGGGGAGTCCGAACCGCGATCGCGGCGGACCGCCTCCAGTCGGTCGATCCGTTCCCTGACCGTGTGCCACTCGCTCAACGCGAGCCACACCGTCTCGATGTCGTCGTACTCCGCGTGGTGGAGCGCATCCACGTCGGTCGGCGACTCGGCGTCGAAGCGCTCGCGAAACGCGGACTCGCGCTCGGTGAGTTCGGTGAGTCTCTCGTGGAGCTCGTCGCGTGACAGGGCTTCGAGCCGATTCCGAAGTCGCCACTCGAAGTACGATTCGTTACGGGCGAACGTGAGCGGCGACTCCGAGACGCGTTCGACGACGCCGATGTCGGCCAGTCGCTTGAGATGTCGCCGCGCGGTGTCCGGCGCGCACGAGGCGCGCTCCGCGATTTCCGACACGCCCGCCGGGTCGTACAGCTGGAGCGCGACCCGGTACACCCGCTCGTCGGCGGGTTCGGCGTCGAGGTCCGCGCTGAACCCCTCGGCGAGTCCGAACTCCTCGCCGGGCTCGTCGGCAGGCATACTCGTCAGTAGCGGAAGAGACTATATAATTCTGGCGTCGCCGAATTATGTAGTCGAAAAGGAGCGAGCCGATCGACGAACTCCCGGCGGTCCCGCTCCCGCTCGGTGGCGGTCTCCTCGTACTCGGCCTCGACCCGTTCGCGATAGGCGTCGACGTCCCAGTCGTCCTCGACCAGCCCCGCGAAACGTTCCGGAGATGGTGTTTGCCGTCGGCACGGTCTCGCGTTCGGTGACGACGACGTGCCCGACGCGATGTCCGACCTCGGAATCCACGTTCCTCTGGTTTAGTCACGAAAACTCGACGCGCACTGGCGCGTCGGGCCGGTAGTCATCGAGGGAACCACCCCCTCGCTCGCCGAGAAAGACGATCGCGTCGAGGGCTCCACGCGTGAACCGTGCCTCGTACGACCAGTGGAATCCGTCTTCGATGTCGTCGCGCCGGCCATGGAATTCGAAGCTGCCGTGCATATTGTGGTCGAGCCAGAGCTCCTCGTCGACGGTCTGGGGGTTCGGCGCTCCAAGACCGATTCCACGTTGGATGCGCTCATCTGGGGCTGCGTCCTCACAAAACGAGACGTACGCCTCCCACGAGTCGAAGCCGTGGTCGGCGGCTGCCGTCTGTTTTTCCTCGGGCGTCTTCTCACGGAACTCCCGCTCGCGTCGCAGGAGCCGTCCGTCTGCGGTCAGCTTGTACGCTTTCATGGCCGGCCGACCGATATCTTTCGTCTGCCACTCGATATCGGACGGACTGGCATCGGCCGGAAACTTCGGCAGCCTGACGCCATCCGCGACCAGCACGACATCGTACAGGCCCATGGAAGGGTATCAGTGAACGCCGACAAAAAGCACCCTCCCGGATTGACAGTGAGTGGATTGGTGATCGGTGACAATACAGACAGCCCAGAGAAGCCGACTGCGCCGACTCAGTCCGCGCTCGACGTCGACACCGTCGCGGCCGGACCCCGTCCCGCATCATCGCCAGCATCGCCGACTTCGGATTCCTCCGCCGCCGCCAGCGTCTCTACATTCGCGAAGACGAAGCCCGCGAAGCCGACCCGCAAGAGGAGATCAAGATACTCTAAGGTCACCGCCGCGGTGAACGTATCGAACAGCCCGGCGATCTGTAACATCGCCCACGCGATCAACACGCCGAAGGCGAACAGCGCGAGGTTCCGCGTCTTCTTGTAGAACAGCTCGCGTGCGGGCGTCTGCCGCGCCGCCGCGCTCGCCACCGGCCCGAAGAACAGCCCGACGAGCGTCGCGTAGCCGACGAGGATCCCGAGGGTGCCCGCCGTCGCGAGCGGCCCCGCGAACACCTCGGCGAAGTCGTAGCCGAGCCGCATCGCGACGGTGATCGCGACGATCCCCCCGACGTACCGCCGGCCCGCCCCCGAGACGAACGCCGCGAACCCGAACAGGAACGGGTACGCCACGTAGTCGGAGAGCAGCTGGCCGGCCTCCAGCGTGCCGGTCCCGACAGCGAACGTCCCGATCCCGGCGCCCCAGCTCGCGATCCCGACGCCCGCGAGCGCCACGACCGCGACGAACGGGTAGCAGTACCGCCGCAGGTCTGCGGGCTTGCGCCGCGCCAAGGCGAGCAGCACGACCGCGGAGACGGCGTAGATCCCTGCGGAAGCGAACCGCACCGTCGACGGCTCAATCATCGGCGTGCACCTCCGCGTCGCCGGCGGTCGGAGCGGGAGCGCCCGCGGCCCCGCCTCCGACGTCGGCCGCGTCCGCACGCGTTTCGAACTGCGCGAGCCGCTCGGTGAGCGACGCGGTGCGCTCCGACAGCGCCGTCGCCGTCGCCGCGAGATCGCCGACGGTCTCGGCCGTCTCGTCGGCGGTCTCGGCGAGCGACCGCGCGCGGTCGGCGGCGTCGGTGGCGGAGCCGTGGACCGCTTCGACGCGCGCCGCGACCGACTCGATCCCCTCGGCGCCCTCGTCGGTCGCCCGCGCGATGTCCGCCATCGCGACGTCGACGTCCTCGACGGTACCGGTGAGCTCCTCGATCGCCTCGCCCGCGGCCTCGACCGCCGCGGTCGTCTCGTCGAGCTCCGTCATCGTCCGGTCCATCTCGCCGGCGACCGCGGACACGTCCTCCGTCACCTCGCCGATCGTCGCCTCGATCTCCGTCGTCGAGGCGCGCGTCTCCTCGGCGAGTCCCTTCACCTCGTCGGCGACGACCGCGAAGCCGTCGCCGTCGCCGCCCGCCCGCGACGCCTCGATCGAGGCGTTCAGCGCGAGGATGTTGGTCTGCTCGGCGATGTCGGCGATCACGTCGGTCGTCTCCGCGACGCCGTCCATTCGGTCGTCGAGCCCGGCGACGAGCTCGTCCAGCTCCGCCAGCAGCTCGCCGATCGCGGCGATCGCCTCGACCGCCTCGGTCGCCCGCTCTTCGCCCTCCGCGCCGAGGTCGGCCGCGGCGCTCGCGTCGCCGGCCACCTCGTCGGTGGTGGAAGCGATCTCCTCGACGGTCGCGGAGAAGTCGTCGGTGTCGTTGGCCGTCTCCCGTAACCGCTCGGTTTGCGCGTCCAGCTCGTCGGCCAGCTCGCGCATCTCGTCGGCCACCTCCCGGTTCATCCCCGCGACCTCGTCGGCCTCCGCGGCCATCTCCTCGCTCGTCGCCTCCACGTCGCCCGCGAACGCCTGGATGTCCTCGATCGTCGTCGCGAGCCCACCGGTCATCTCGTTGTAGGCAGCGGTGATGCGCTCGATCGCGTCGACGTCGCCGTCGGCGTCGAGCCGGCGCGTGAGGTCGCCCTCGGCCGCGTCCTCCATGGCGCCGCCGATCTCCTCGGCGCGCTCCAAGAGGGTGTCGGACAGCGCCTCGGCCTCCTCGCGGGCCGCCTCCGCCTCGGACTGCGCCCGCTCGGACTCGGCGACCGCGTCCCGCAGCGACCGCCGCGTCTCGTCGAAGGCGTCGAACAGCCGCCCGATCTCGTCGCCGCGGTCGGACGTGGCGCGAGCGTCGAACTCGCCGCGCCCGACCGCCTCGGCCGTCTCCGTCAGCCGCCGGAGCTCGACCGCGACGTTGCCGACCAGTACGATGCCAAGCAGCCCGAGGTTCAGCGTGACGACGACGCCGACCGACGCCAGCGCCGCCGTCGCGGCCGCCGGGGTCCCGACCGTCGTCACGTGCCCCGCGAAGAGAGCGACGAAGCCGAGCGTCACGGCGAGCGTCAGGAGGACGGCCGCGCCGACCCGCCGACCGTACCGCGCGGTGATCGCGTTCATCATCTGTTGTTCGCCCGCAGAAAGCTGCCCTATTTAGGAGTAAAGACCAAATTACACGATCTGATAACTAACCGGCGGCCGGGCGAGGACGGTGACGAACGAGCCCCGGTGCCCGGGCGACGCGACGGGTGGGCCGGTGTTTTTCCCGCGGCCGCGCTACCAGCGAGTATGCCCAGCGTCAGCGACACGTACATCGAGAACCGCCAGCGCGTCCAGCCGACCCACACGAACAACTACGAGTCGGCCCACGGGGGGAACGTCGTCAAGTGGATGGACGAGATCGGCGCGATGTCGGCGATGCGCGCCGCCGGCGAGACCTGCGTCACGGCCAAGATCGACGGGCTCGACTTCAAGCGGCCGGTGCCGCAGGGCGACACCTGCGTCATCGAGTCGTACGTGTACGCGGTCGGGCGCACGAGCCTCCGGACGCGGATCCGCGCGTACCGCGAGTCGCCCCGCACCGGCGAGCGCGAACTCACCACGGAGTCGTACTTCGTGTTCGTCGCCGTCGACGCCGACGGCAACCCGACGCCCGTGCCCGACCTCGAAATCGAGGGCGAGCGCTGCCGCGAACTCCGCGACGAGGCGCTGGCCGCGGAGCCGGACGAGGATCGATAGGAACCCCGACAGACGGCGTCATCCGGGTTCGGCTCTGAGTCGAGACCAGTGCCCAGTTGTTGTACTTGAAACACAACGAAAAGCGTTAACACAGTTGTGGGCGTACCACAACGTACGAGGCCGATGCCCGCCACGGTCGTGTACCGGGAGAATCCGAGAAACCGGACGGCAGTCGGTATGAAATGGTCGCGTGGCAGGTCCCGGAAAGCGAGGAGTACCCGGAAGGGCTGAAGTACAGCTTCCAATACATGGACGCTGACGGCGGCACGCTCCTCCGGTACGACAACGCGCCGCATCACCGAGACGTCGGGCGCCACCATCGCCACACGCAGGCCGGTGAGGTCACCAAACTGGACTTCACCGGTCTCGCCGACCTGATCACCGACTTCCAAGCCGAGGTGAACGACATCCATGACCGACGAACCAACTGACACCCACCCCACCCACGACGAATTTACACCTGACCCGAACGATGCCGAGTACCCCTCGACGCTCCGAATCACGTCGCTGCCGGCGGAACAGGCACAGGCGGCAGCGATCGAGCGCGCCGAGCGCTGGGAGGACGGCGAGGCGGTCCCGCACGTGGTCAACTTCGAGGACCGTGCGCGGCTCCGCCAGTTGCTCACGGACCGCCGGATGGAGCTCTTAGAAGCCGTCATGGAACGGCCGCCCGAGAGCATCCGCGGGCTGGCGGACCGGCTTGGCCGCGACGTCCACGTCGTCCACGACGACCTGTCGCTGTTGGCCGATTACGAGATTGTCCACTTCGAAGCGGACGGCCGCGCGAAGCGGCCGTACGTCCCCTACGAAACGGTGCGGATCGAGGTCGAGTTCGGACTGCCACGCGGCGACGAGTCGGAATCGACGGCGTCGGCGTGACCGCCGCGGCGACGACGTGTGACGACCGCTTAGTGTGTCGACGCGCCGCGCTCAGTAGTCGCCGAGCACGCCGAGCCGCCGCGCCCGCCGGGTCGCGCCCTGAAAGACGAGGTAGCCGCCGACGAGGTAGCCGCCCGCGACCGCGACGAGCAGCGCCACGTCCGCGAGCGGGAACTCCCACAGCCGGATCCCGTCGACCATCGCGCGCTGGAGCATGGCGCTGCCGTGCGCCAGAGGGAGCACGCGCGTCCACGGGAGATCGAAGACGGGCGCCGAGATCAGCGCGACGAAGCCGAACTGGAGCAGGTTGAGCCAGTTGCCGATCCGCTTGTACAGCACCGTCACGCCGCCCGCAGCGAAGCCGAGCCCCAGCACCGAGACGATCGACAGGCCGGCGACGACGACCACGGTCACGGGCGCGAGGCTCAGCCGCGTCCCGGTCGCGAGGAGCATCACCGCGAGGATCACGGCGCTCGTGAGGAACGTCCGCACCACCTTCGCGACGCCCTTCAACAGCGCGACGGGCGCGAAGCCGAACGGCGTGGTGATGTGGCGTTCGAGGGTCCCCCACTGCACCTCGCTGCCGATGTCGTTCGACACCGACGAGTACGCGCCCACCGACAGCGTCCACAGGAAGTAGCCGACGACGATCCCCTCGATCGAGTCCGCGAGCGCCTGCCCGGCGAGCAGCTGCCCGCCCAGGAACAGCGCGGCGAAGAAGAACAGCGACACCACGATCCCCCCGATCGCGTTGGCCGGGTACCGCACGAAGATCAGGAACTCGCGATACAGCACCGCCCGCGCGAGGTGGTAGTAGGTGGCCGGCCGGGGATCGTCGTCGGCGATCGCGTCGGTGGCCGCGGACGCCTCTGCGGGCGACGAGTCAGCCGCGGTCGCGTCCCCGGGCGGCGCTTCCGCGCTCACGAGGATTCACCCCCGGACGCGGCACCGGCTGGACCGGCCGCACCGGGGACGGTTCCGGTGCGTTCGAGGAACACCTCTTCGAGGTCCGGCTGGACCGTGCGGATGTCCGAGACGGTGACGCCGGCCGCCCGGAGCGCGTCGGTCAGCTCGTACAGCCGGTCGCCGCCGGCCGCGACCGTCATCGCGGGCGGGCGCGCGTCGCGGTCGACTCCGACGACCTCGAACCGCTCGCGGAGCCCGTCGACCGTCTCCGCGTCCAGGTCCGGGCTCGCCACGCGGACCGCGTCGCTCGCGGCCGCCCCCAGCAGCGCCTCGACGGTGTCGTCGGCGACGATCCGACCGTTCGACAGCATGACGACGCGGTCGCACACCGCCTCGATCGTCGTCATGTCGTGGCTGCTGACGACGATGGTGAGCCCCTCCTCGGCCGCGAGCCGCCGCAGCTCCGCCCGGAGCGTCCGCGCGCTCTCGACGTCGAGCCCGAGCGTCGGCTCGTCGAGAAAGACGAGTTCGGCGCCGCCCGCGAGTACGCTCGCGAGCGACACCTTCTGTTTCATCCCCCGGGAGAGGTCGCGGACGGGCGTGTCCGCCTTGTCGGTCAGGTCGAGCCGGTCGAGGAGCCGGTCGTGACGCGTCGCCACGGAGTCGGGGTCGACGCCGCTGATCGTCGCGAAGTAGCGCAGGTTCTCCCGGACCGTGAGCCGCCAGTAGTCGTTGCGCGCGCCCTCCAGCATCGCGTCCACGTCGGCGTACGCGGCCCGCCGACCGTCGCGCACGTCGTTCCCGAACACACGGACCGACCCCGCGTCGGGGATGACGATGCCCAGCGCGCACTTGATCAGCGTCGTCTTGCCCGCGCCGTTCGGCCCGAGCAGGCCGACGACCGACCCGCGCTCGACGGTGAGGCTCACGTCGTCGACGGCCACCACCGCGTCGTCGCCCTCGCCGAACCGCTTCGTGAGCCCCTCGACCGCGAGGGCCGGCGGGCCGGTCTCGTCGTCGGGCGGTTCCTCGCCGCGTGCCGCGTCCGTCTCGTCGCGCTCGCGGGGACCGCCGCGCGCGCTCGTCGCGCTCCGTGCCATCGCCCTCCGTACGGGCCGGCGGCGGATATATCCGCGCTCGCCGGCGACCGCGCGGGGCACCGACTCGACCGGGCGGTCGCGCGGGAGTCGGCGGTCGGGATTTATGCCGCTACCGCGCGAGGCCGACGCATGGAGATTCTCCACACCTGTCTGAACGTGGCGGACGCCGACCGGGCCGCCGACTGGTACGTCGACGAGCTCGGCTTCGAGCGGTCGTGGGAGTTCACCATCGACGACACCCGCAACGTGTACGTCGCCGACGGGAACGGCGTCGAGTTCCAGCTGTCGGACACCGAGGGCGAGGCGCCGAGCGCGGACGGCGACCGCTACGACCACGTCGCCGTCGGCGTCGACGACGTGGACGCGGCGTTCGCGGAGATCGATCACCACGGCGTCAGGGAGGCGCCGACCGACCACCCGGAGGCCGGCGCGCGGGTCGCCTTCGTGAAGGACCCCGACGGCCACGTCGTCGAGCTGATCGAGCCGCTCTGATCGGTCGCGGGCGGTTCGGAAATGAGGTCCGGGACGCGATCGACACTGTGCGCCTGCCTCGCCGCCGACGGAGATCGGGTCCTCGTACCACCACCGCGTGTCGATGCCGTTCTTCCGGAAGCTCAACACCGTGCCGCCCCAGTCCCCTTCACGGGCGGCCGCGACCAGCGGCTCGCGGGCGACCGGCTTGCCGTTCGGCGCCATCGCGTCCCTCAGTCGAGGAACACCTCGGCGGCGTCGCTGTCGGCCGCCGAGCGCATCATGTCCTCGTCGCGATCTGGCGGACTCGGCACGGTGGCAACCGGAGGGCGGATCGGGGTCGCCGAGGTCGGACGTGGGCCGGACGACCGTGAAAAGAATACTGCGTTCGCCGACGAGGTCTCAGGCGACGAAACCGGCGGTCACCGAGACGGGGGGAGGGCCGAACGGGGCGACCGACGGAACGCCGACCCGCGTTGTTTGGGTAGAGGGGGAGAACACACGTCTGCGGGGACCTTCGTCGGCGATCGGATACAACGCCCTCGGTCGGATATGAATTACGCTGACACAGACAAAACAAACGACAATGTGATCATAATCGTCAATATCGTCCCGATAATCAGCTGATATATGAACGATCTCGACGTGCCGAAACGTGTCCATATCGTTCCGCTGGGATACGAATTGGACCGGATCGTCCGTCCGGTCGTCGACGGGAACGCCGACGAGGTGATCCTCCTCGAACCCGACGCCGACAAAGAGGGCGTCGACCGACCGTCATACCACGAGACGGCCCGTCAACGCGTTCGAGACGAAGGGATTCGGACCGAGACCGTCGAGTGCGACATCTTCAATCTCTTCAGTTCGCTCGGGACGATCGCCGAGATCTCGAACCGTCTCCGTGACCACAACGTCTACGTGAACCTCGCGTCGGGGTCGAAGGTGACCGCGATCGGCGGAATGATCGCCTGTATGGTCACCGGCGCGATCCCGTACTACGTCCACGCGGAGGAGTACGCGGGCGGCGAGGAGCGACCGGTGGCCTCGGGCGCGAAGCCACCGGAGACACTCCCGAAGTACCCGATCGAGGAGCCGAACGCCGAACGCGTCGCCGTCCTCGCGTACGTCGAACGGAACCAGCCCGTCACCAAGAGAGAGCTCATCGACTACGGCCGCCGGGAAGGCCTCCCTTTCGTCGAGCGCTACGACACCGATGGGGTTCAGAACCCGAAACGCGGGTACTACCGGCGGCTCAACACGCACGTCGTCGAGCCGCTTGAGAGCCGCGGGTTCCTCGAGGTCGAGAAACACTCCAAGTACCAATACCTTTCCGTCACCGAGAGCGGATCGAACCACCTGCGCGCGTTCCGCTACCTGCTCCGCGAGTAAACTACCCTACCCTACTTCGCTCGCCCCATACGGGGTTCGCTCGTTGAGGGTAGGGCTTTGATGTGGACTCCCAGCGCTCAGTCGCCAGCAATGGACTGGTGACTCTTGCCGTTCAACGTCCCACCATTTACACGCACGTCTACTGGTGCGTCTCCGCTCCCCGACTTGGGCGAGGAGCGGAGTCTGTGTTTCCGCTTTCGGGCATACCGTACCCCGATATTCTTCGCCGCGTTGTAATCCGCGTTGACCTCATAGCCGCATTTCTGGCACTCGAAGTGTTCGCCGTCACGGTTCGCTTCGTGCGTGAACCCACAATCCGTCCGAGAACAGCGCTGGGACGTGTGGTTCGGCTCGACTTGCTCCACGGAGACGCCCTGCTCTGGTGCCTTGTAGGAGACGTACTCGGACAGGCGTCGGAACGCCCACACGTGGTGCCATTTCGCCTGCGGGAGCCGCTCGCGGATGTCGGTTAACTCCTCGAACACGATTACGTCGCAGTCGTGTTCGATGGCTTCCGAAACGAGCTCATTGGCAACCGTGTGGATGTACTGCTTCCGCCACGCTTCTTCGCGCTTTCCGAGGCGAAGCAGGGCGTTGTGCGCGGGTTGCGTCCCGCGCTGTCGCATCTCACCACGCCGCTTCTCGAATTCACGGCACCAGTGATCGTATTCGTCGCCCTGCCAGAACGTGCCGGTCGAAGCGACTGCGAGGCTGTTGACGCCGAGGTCGATACCGAGAACTGTTTGGTGCTCGGTATCTTCCGAAACCTCGGATTCGTCGGTATCGTACTTCCGCGTCGTGATGTGGAAATAGAACTCGTCAGTTGCCTTGTCGTATTGCAGTGTGCTCGCCCGGAACTCGTAGTCCTCCGAGAGAACGTACTGTTCGTAGGGAGTCGGGCTATCCGCCGGAAGTTCAAAGTCGCACTCGACGCGCCCGTTGACGGTCGAAAGAGACACACGATCGCGGTAGAACGTCGCGCTTCGCTTGTCGTAGACCATGCTCCACGACGTGAACTCCGGCTGGCTCACCCGCTTGCCCTGTTTCCACCGTTCGACGCATCCTTTCGTCGCTTGGACGGCACGACGGATAGCCGCTTGAACGAGGTTCGCAGTAAGATCAGTTTCCTCTCGTAGTTGTTCGTAGAGCGCGTCCCGTGCGGTCGAGTTCGCCGTAACGCAGTTGGCGTAGGAGTCGTCGTCCCAACAGAATTCAGCGGCACGATTCGCACAGTGAAGGAACTGTCGCGCGGATTCGTGGAGGTCGTCGTACCGCTTGTCGGGAACAACAAGTTTGACCGGTGCAGTTCGACGCACCTCCATGTTTCAGATTACTATCTAACGGTACTTATTTATTGGGGAGTCAGGTAGCTACCGTCGTGCGGTTGCGTCGTGCGTTGTCGGTTTCCTCTCCGACCTACTCGCTCGCTGCTCTCGCTCCTTGAGGTCGGAGGCTCCACCTCGAATCATGCTGAGCCGAACCCCGATCGATGAGTCACCTCCGCGATCTATCACGAATCCGACACCCCGGGCTGCCCGAGCATACGCGTTCGGGGTAGGCCGTGCGAACCAGTAGCCCGCCCTGAACAGCACGACCCCGGCAGCGAATCCGTACAGCACGGCCAGCGGCCCGAAAATGAGTGCGATGGGGCCGACGGCGGGCGGCGCGGCCGCTCACGGAACAGCGACACGCGATAGAAAGTCGGGGTTCGAGGCGGGGTCGTCCCCGACCGCGTCAGTCGTCGGCCGGGGCGCGCGGCTCCGCCGGGGGCTCGGGCTCCTCCGTCTCGTCCGCCGGCTCGTCGACCGCGTCGACGTCGGGCGCTTCGTCGAGCTCGTCCGCCTCCTCGGACCGGTGACGCGCCTTGACCTCCGTCCACGTGCGCGCCTCGTCGTAATGGTGGCACATGACAACGGATGACAATGACTTGGGAGTACTAAAGGTTACGCCGATACCGTCGGAAACGAACGTTTGAGCGGATCTGTCTGCGGTGCGTCCGAATGCCCATCGGCGGCTACTGGCCCGGCGACGGCTGCGGAATCCACGACCGCCCCTTATAAATGAGCGACTACACCTCGGCGACGAACACGGCCAAATCTCCAGCCGTTCGCTTATAAATGGGCGTTTGTGGATCGACGGCCAACACCGCCAAAGCCCCAGTCCTTTACTTATAAATGGGCGGCTGTGTCTCGACGGCGGAGACCTCCAAAGCCCCAGCCGCGAGGGCTCGCGTGACTCGCTGCGCTCCTCGGTCGCTACGCTCCCTGCGGTGCTTGCGTCGTCAGGCTTCGCCCTCGCGGCTGCCCCTTTGAGACCCGCCCCGCACGGCACCCGCACCTCACGCCTCCCCAGCCTCGCGGTTCGCTCGGGCTCCCTGCGGTCGCCTCTCGCTCACCGCGTCCCTCGCGCGTGCTCCTCGCGGCCGCCGAGGGCGGTCGCTCGCAGGCACGCGCCACCGCTTAAAAACCGAGTCGAGCAGACGTAGATCGAAGATCCGGTTTCGCGGCCGCCTACGCGTCGCCGTGCGGCTTCACCAGCACCTTGATCGCCTCGCGCTCGTCCATCATCCGGTACCCCTCGGCGACGTCGTCGAGGCCGACCGTCTCGGTGAAGACCGGCGCGGGGTCGAGCGTCCCCTGGAGCACGTCGTCCATCAGCTCCTCGGCGTAGGCGCGGACGGGGGCGACCCCGCCCGCGAGGGTGACGTTCTTGCCGAACATGCCGAACACGTCGAGGCCCTCCTCCTCGACGCCGTAGGGGACGCCGACGTACCCGATCGTGCCGCCGGGGCGGACGGCGTCGATCGCGGTGTTCATCGCGCTCGCGGCGCCGACGCACTCCATCACGTGGTTCGGGCCGCCGTAGGTGAGCTCTCGGATGCGCTCGACCGCGGCCTCCCCGCGCTCGGAGACGGTCTCCGTGGCGCCGAACTCCTCGGCGAGTTCGAGGCGGTCCTCGTGGTGGCCGACCGCGACGATCCGTTCGGCGCCGAGCCGCCGGGCCGCGAGGACGCCGCAGAGCCCGACCGCGCCGTCGCCGATCACCGCGACCGTCGAGCCCGCCTCCACGCCCGCGCTGACCGCGGCGTGGTGGCCGGTGCCCAGCACGTCGGTCAGCGGGAGCAGCGAGCGGAGCGTCTCCTCGTCGTCCGCGTGGCGGTCGGGCACGCGCACGAGCGTGCCGTCGGCGTGCGTCGAGCGGACGTACTCGCCCTGCCCCCCGCCGTTGTCGCCGCCCCACGAGTCGCCGTTCTCGCAGGAGGTGTGGAGCCCCTTCCGACAGAACTCACACTCGCCGCAGGAGATAGCGAAGGGGGCGAGCACGCGGTCGCCGGGGCTGACGGAGGTCACGTCGTCGCCGACTTCCTCGACGATCCCCATCGGCTCGTGGCCGACCGGCGAGCCCGCGTCGCGGTCGCTGTCGCCGCGGTAGAACCAGAGGTCGGAGCCGCAGATCGCGGTGTGGGTGACGCGGACGATCGCGTCCGTCGGCGCCTCCACCTCGGGGCGGGGCCGCTCTTCGACGCCTATCTCGCCGGGACCGTTGAAAACGGCTGCGCGCATACCGTCGGTGCGGCGCGAACGCACAAAAGCGCGGCGTCAGCGAGCCCGGCGGCTCAGATCCCGCCGCCCGCCATCGCGAACAGCGCGACGGCGATGACCGCGAACAGCCCGCCCACGCCCGCCTTGATCGTCCCGGTGTCGAGCGCGGTCGAGACGTACGGCGCGATCTGGCCGCCGAGCGTCGCCGCCGGGACCGTCCAGACGACCATGTTCCACGGCGTCGTCGCCAGGTCGATAGAGTGGCCGCCGACCAGGCCGCCGCCGAACACGTGGACGACGGAGGCGAGCACGGCGGTGGTCGCGACGACGATGTGGTTCGTGCCGATGGCGACGCGGACCGGGACCTGCGTGCGGAGCATCGAGATGATCCCGAGCTCGCCGATCCCGAAGCCGGCGAGCCCCTGGAACACCCCGCCGACGCTGTAGTTGAGGAACCGTTCGAGGTAGCCGCCCCGGGAGTACGTGTAGTCGTCGCCGTCGCGGTCGACCCGAGTCACCGTGCCGGAGTCGTCCGTCTCGACGCCCGCTGGCCCGAGTTTGTCCGCGTCGTCAGGGAGGCCCCGTGAGGATCCGCCGTCCGTCGCGATCCCGTCGCCGCCCCCGCCCCCGGTCGGCTCGTCGTGGCCGAGGTTGGCCTTGAACAGCAGGTACGACGCCGAGAGCAGCGCGATCCCCAACAGCGCGTGGAACAGGGGTTCGGGGATGACGAAGGAGAGGAGCGCCCCGCCGACCACGAAGGGGATACCCCCCAACACGAGCGACAGCGAGAGCCGCCGGTCGACGAGCCCGTACTGGATGAAGGCGAGCGACGAGCTCGACAGGCCGAACGACTCGCTGATGAGCCCGATCTTCACCAGCGTCGTCGGCTCCAGGGGATACGCGACGAGCGGGAAGACGAAGATGAGGAACGGCACGAACAGCGCCGACCCGCTGATCCCGACGGTGTTGACGATGGTGGCGCCGATGGCGAACGCGATGAACAGCCACCAGTACTCGGTCCAGTACTCGACGCCGGCGTCGGCCGGCGTCGGTGCGAAGGCGTACACCCCCGCCACGAACAGGACGGGAGCGAGGAACACGAAGACGTGCTGATAGCGCAGGAAGGCACGCTGGACGCCGCTCGACAGTGAGCTACTCATTGAGTCGTGGAACGCGAATTACGTGGGATATTATAAATGCGTTTCCACACATCACGATCGTTATGAACGATCGTCAACGTCACAGGGTCGGCCGTAGAGTCCGTCATAGCGGCGAAATACGTGCGGCCGTAGAACGTTTTCGCGATCCGAAATGAACGTTCTATGATAGAAAGAAACGGTTAAACGGCGGCATCGGTCACCCGCGGATCGAACGATGACGCGGGTACTCGGAACCGCAGCGCGCGGCGGCTCGGGAACGACGACGCGCCGGACGAACGCGAGAGGTGCGATCCGGCTGACGGACGCGCCGAGCGCGCGGCGACGAGAGCCGACGGCGGCGACTCGGCGGACACGGGGGACGGCGTCGTGAGCGACGGCGCGACCCTCCGGATCGTCGACGAGCCCGACGACGATCCGGGCGGCGCGGTCCCCGCACCGGTGCCGCCGGGCGACCCGGAGGCGTGGTACGCGCCGGACGTCCGGGCGCAGTACGAGGCGGCGCCCGGCGTGGTGGCGACCGTCCGCGAGCGCGACGGCGGCCGGTTCGGCTACGACGTCCGCGAGCCGCCGCTGTCGGCGGCCGACGAGGCGGCGCTCGACCGCGTCCGCGACCGCTTCTCCGCGGTGCGTCACCGCCGCCCGCTCACGCGGGTCGGCGTCGTCGAGCGCGCCGAGCGGGGGTTCGATCCGAAGTACGCGACGGCGATCGACCGGCTGGTCGACGCGAGCGCGGCCGCGCGCCGCCGGGTCGACTACCACGCGCTGCGGGAGTTCCGGCTGCTCGGCGAGCTCACGCCGGTCGCCTTGGACGACCGGATCGAGGTCGCCGACGTGGGCGACGACCGCGAGCTGGTGGTCCACACCGAGACGTTCGCGCCGCTGGAGACCGGCATCGACGCCGACGCCGACTACGTCGAGCGGGTCGCCGCCGAGCGGCTCGCGCAGTACGCCGTCGAGTTCGCCGGCCTCGGGATCGAGGTGGTCGTCTACCGCGAGCGGCTGCTCGGCTCCGACGCGTTCGAGACGAAGTACGCCGTGCTGGAGCCCGACCTGCTCCCGGGCGACGAGGAGCTCATCGAGGAGTGCAAGTCGCGGATCTGGGAGACGACAGTGAGCGACGTGATCGAGGACCGCGAGTCGTTCGTCGCCGCCCGCGCCCGGCGGTTCCTCTCGCGGCGGCTCACCGCGCGCAACACCCGCGCGTGGCTCGACGCCGCGGTCCACCGGGCGCGGGCCGCGCTCGCGGACCGCGGGCTCGCCGCGCCGCCGGTCGACTCGCGGTTCGCCCGCGACCGCCTCGACGACCTCGCGTACTACGTGCTGCGCGACTTCGTCGGCGAGGGCATCCTCACGGTGCCGATCCGCGACCCCCACCTGGAGGACGTGGAGGCGAACCGCGTCGGCGAGCGCGTGAAGGTCGTCCCCCGCGCCTCGGTCCTCTCGGGGGCGGCGGACGGGGAGCACGGCTTCGACGCCGACGGGGGACACGGCTTCGACGCCGACGGGGAACACGGCTTCGACGCCGACGACGCCCCCGAGGCCGGCACCCGCGTCCCGACGAACCTCGCGTTCGACGAGGAAACGACGTTCGTCGACGTCGTCACGGGGATCGCCGCTCGCGACGGGACGGAACTCAACGCCTCGACGCCCTCCGCGAAGGTGAACCTCGAACTCGACGGCGTCCCCCAGACCATCCGGTGTGCGGTGGCGCTGCCCGTCATCTCCGAGGGCGGCCCGCACGTCTCGATCCGGAAGCAGCGCGCGGACGCGCTCACCCCGGTGGACCTGGTCGAGCGCGGCACCCTGTCGGTGGAGCTGGTGACGCTGTTGTGGCTCCTGTACGAACACCGCGGCGTCGTCCTCTTCGCGGGCCCGACCGGCGTCGGGAAGACGACGCTGCTCAACGCCCACGCCCCCTTCATCCCCTTCGACGCCCGCCCGGTCTCCGTCGACGAGGGGTCCCGAGAGGTCCGCTTACCCCACGAGACGGGCGTCTCGCTCACCACCCGCGACCACGAGGACGCCTACAAGTCGGTAGGGATGGCGGAGCTGATGACCGAGGCGAATTATCTCAATCCCGACGTGGAGGTCATCGCCGAGATCAACACGCCCGAGAGCTTCGAGACCTTCGCCGAGAGCCTGAACACGGGTCACGGCGTGATCGGCACGACGCACGCGGAGGACGTCGAGGCCCTCGCCAACCGCCTGCGCGAGCGGGATCTGCCCGCCCGCCTGCTCCGCGAGGTCGACCTCGTCGTCTTCCCCCGACAGGTCGACGGCGAGCGCTACGTCTCCCGGGCGATCGAACCCCTCTCCGAGGCCGCGTACGACGGCCTCGACCCGGAGGCGACGCGGAGCCCGACCGGCGACCCGAAGCGCGGCGGCGCGGGCGTCGTCGAGGCCGGCGGCGAGTCGGTCCGCTTCAACACGGTCGCCTGGCGCGACGGCGACGGGGAGTTCCGGTTCCCCGGCGCGCCGGGCGGCGACGCGGACGAGGGGGTTTCGAGGGCGGGCGCGGCCGGGACGAGCGACGCTCCGGGCGGCGGACGCGGCGCCGGCCCGCGGTTCCGGGTCTTCGACCGGATCGCCAACCGGACCGACCGCGACCGCGAGGCGGTCGCCGCCGAGTTCGAGTCGAAGCGGCGGTACGTGGAGTACCTCGTGCGCGACGGCGTCGACGACCCCGAGGCGCTGTTCGAGTTCCTCGCCGACCTCCGAACCGACGAGGCGGCGACGGTCGAGCGCGCCGCCCGGACGATGGACCGCGGGACCGCGGACCGCGACGGCGACGGGGACCGGGACGAACCCGCGGACCGGGGGCGGCCGTGAGCCGGCGAGGGACGACCGGGGCGGTCGCCGGGAGCCGTGACGCCGAGGACGGATCCGCGGACGACGCGCTCGCGGCGGGCGGCCGGCTGGCGGTCGTCGACCGCGTCTGCTACGCGCTGTTCGCGCGCCACGCGAGCGACCGGCGGCACGACGCCGACCGGAAGCGGTACCGCGGCACCGCGCTCGACACCGGGTTCGAGACGTACCTCGCGCGGGCGTACGGCCTCTCGTGGGTCGTCGCGGCCGCCGCCTTCTTCCCCGCGCTGGTCGTCGCCGCGGGCGCCGCGCCGGCGGTCGCGGCCGCGGTCGAGGCGCGGTTCGGCGCGGCGCTGCTCTCGGCCGGGTCGACCGCGGCGCCCGCGCCGACGCCGGACTCCGTGGGGCCGCTCCGCACGGGTCACGCCGCGCTGCTCGTCGCCCTCGCGGTCGCGCTCCTCGCGAAGCGCGCGACGGTGGCGGTCGCCGGCCTCGGCCTCCGCTGGGTGGTCGCGACGCGGCGGACGGACATCGAGCGCACCCTCCCCGGGGCGGTGCGGTACCTCGACCTGCTCTCCTCGGGGAGCGACGGGCCGCGGGCGATGCTCCGCAAGGCGGCCGACGGCGACGCGTACGGCGCCACCGCCACCTCGCTGCGGAAGGCGCTCAACGCCGCCCGGCTCGCGGGCAGCCTCGACGAGGGGCTCCGGCGCGTGGCGCGGGACACGCCCTCGCGGGAGCTGCTCGCCCCCTTCCTCCTGAAGTTCCGGAAGCGCGCCGCGGCCGGCGACGAGGCACTCTCGGAGTTCCTCGCGACTGAGCGCCGCATGCTCTCGCACCGGCAGGACCGCGCCCGGAAGCGCGCGCGTCGGTTCCTCGAACTGCTGACGGAGCTGTTCGTCGCCGTGCTGGTGTTGCCGGCGCTGCTCGTCATCGGCGCGACCGCGCTGTCGGTCGTGATCCCGGAGCTGCTCCCGCCGGTCGCAACGCCGGTCGGCGTGGTGCCGACGCGGGCGGTGGTGCTGTACGGCGCCGTCGCGTTCCTCGTCGCCTTCGGACTCGCGGCCGCGGTCGCGGTCGGCACGCTCCGCCCGCCGAGCCAGCGCGCGAGCTACGAGCTTCCGACGGGCCCGCGGGCGGTCCTCGCGACCGCCGGGCGCAACCCCGCGAGCACGGCGGTCGTCGCCGCGGCGCCGGCCGTCGCGCTCGTGGCTTGGCTCGCGCTCGCGGAGTACACGCTCGTCAACGTCGCGCTCGTCGGCTACGCCGCCTTCGCGGTGCCAGTCGGGCTGGTCGCCGCGCGGCGCACCCGGATCGACGACGCGAAGGACCGCGAACTGGCCGACTTCGTCCACGCCGTCTCGGGCCACGTCGCGCAGGGGCGCCCGCTCGAAGCCGCGGTGGCGGCCGTCGCGCGCGACGCCGACCTCGGCGTCCTCGACGACGACGTGACCGACCTCGCGTTCGCGCTGCGCTCGACGACGGCGCCCGAGGGGGCGGTCGAGGATGGGTCCGGCTCCGCCGGGGAGTCGGGCGCGGTCGACGTCCGCGCGGCCGCCATCGAGCGGTTCGTCGACCGCGTCGACACGCCGCTGGCCGCGCGGACGCTCGGGCTCGTCACGGGCGCGCTCGACGCCGGGGGCGACGCCGACGCGGTCTTCGAGACGCTCCGGATCGAGGTCGGCCGGCTGTACAGCGAGCAGCGCGCGCTCCGCTCGTCGATGCAGCCGTACATCGCGGTCGGCTGGGCCGCGGCGGTCCTCGTCGCCGGCGTCGTCGCGGTCGTGAACACGCAGGTGGTCGACGCCGCGCGGCTCGCGGAGATCGCCGCCGCCTCGGAGGCGGTGACGGAGCCCGAGGGGGTGTATCCGGAGCTGGAGCGCTTCCGGCTGTACGTCGTCACGCAGGCGACGGTGCTGGCGTCGGGGTGGTTCGCCGGGACCGCAGCGCGCGGGCGGTACGCCGCGCTGCTCCACTCGGGCGCGCTGGTGGCGTGCTGTTACGTGGTGTTCACCGTGGGCGGGCTGGTGTGAGGTCGCAACGCCGGCGGTGGGGGCGCCGCGTCGACACGACCCTTTTCTACCGCGCCCGCGTAGATCGACTCCCATGGACGAGAAGACCGCCGACCTCCGCGACCTGTTCGTCGACGCCACCGGCTCGGAGACGGTCACCGAACGCCAAGAGGCGGAGCGGGGGACCCTCGTCGACCGCGACGACGAGGCGGTCGACGACGCGGTCCGCGACCTCGTCGCCGCGATGCGCGAGCGGGACGGCTTCTCGACGCCGCTCGGCGACGACGCCTACGTCCGAGTGGCGCGCGGCCGGTTCGCGGACGAGGGCGACGCGGCGATCGCGGCGGCGATCCGCGACGGGCTGGCCGACACAGACGGCGACAGCGACGTCGATCGCGACGAAATTGACGCCGAGACCGTCCGCAAGGCGCGGCTCGACCTCCACCTCGTCCGCGAGTCGGACCGGGACGTGAAGGCGGACGGGGAAGGCGACGAGGCCGACCCGCCCTTCGAGTACGCCGACCTGAAGCGGCTCACCGCGGCCGGGAACTCGATCGTCGAGTGCGCCGAGGAGCTGGACGCCGAGCCGGACGAAGTTGCCAAGTACGCCGCCGTCGCGCGGACGGACATCGCCTCCACGCGGGCGAACGACCGCTTCCGCGACGCGTTCCGCGACCTGCTCACCGACGCCGACATCGAGGGGTCGCTCGCGAGCGACGCCCGCGAGGACGGCCTCCGCGAGGCGACCGAGGACATCGAAACAGACGTGTCTTTATAAGTAGTTGGCTGTGGATCGTCGGTGATCTCCTCCAAAGCTCCAGCCGCTCGGCTATAAGCAGCTGACAGCAGATCGGCGACGAACACCTCCAAAGCCCCAGCCGCGAGGACTCGGTGCGCTCGCTGCGCTCCTCGGTCGCTCGTTTCACTCGCTCCCTGCGGTGCTTGCGTCGCGCGCCGTCGTCCTCGCGGCTGCCCCTTTGAGTCCCACCCGACCGCACAGCGACCGCACCTCACACCTCCCCAGCCTCGTCGGCCTCCCTGCGGTCGGCCGACTCCCTCGCGCGACGCTCCTCGCGCCCGCTGGGCGCTCGGAGGCGCGCGCCGCCGCACCGCCGTCGTTTGTTTATAAATGAAGCCGCGGCCAGTCCGCCGCGTGACCCTCGTCCCGTTCAGCGACCTGGCCCGCGCGGCGTACTGCCCCCGACAGCTCTACTACGTGCGGCGCGACGACGAGCGGAGCGTCCCGCCGAAGGCGCGCGAGCGCATCGACCTCGCGTTCCGGTACGACGAGCTGGTCGACGCGCCGGATCGGGTCCTTCGGCAACTTCCGCTCCACCGGTCGCCGACCGACTATCGCCGAAATCTGACCCGACTGCGCGAGCGCGACGAGTACGGCGACCTCGTCGACCCCGCGACCGAGCGCGGATTCCTCTCGGGCAAGGACTGCCATGGAACCGTTCACAAGGTGTTGGAGCCGGCCGCGGGCACAGAGGAACCGGACGATGCCGGGCCGTCACCGCCGCCGATTCCGACCCTCGTCTCCTCGGGCGAGCCGCCGGCAAACGGCGTGTGGGAGCCGCAGGCGGTCCGCGCGGTCGGGCTCGCGAAGGCGCTGGCGTGGGAGCGCGAACGCGAGATCGAGCGCGCCCTGGTCGAGTACCCCGCGGTCGGAGTGGTCCGCGAGGTGCGACTGACGCTCCGGAAGAAGGCGGCGTATCGAAAGGCGCTCCGCGCGGCCCGGTCGATCGACGGCCCGCCGCCGCGCGTCGACGACGACCGGTGTGACGCCTGCGACTACGCGGCCGAGTGCGGCACCCGGCGGCGGTCGCTGCGGTCGCTGCTGGGGTGAGGCGGGTGCGGTGGCGCGGCGTGGTCGTCTCGAACGCCGCGAACGAGTCTCACGGCGAGAACGACGTGCCGCACTCCGTACAGGTGAACCGGAATCGCCCCTCGTCGGTGAGTTCCGTGTCGTGGACGCGCTCGCCGCCGCAGTCGCGACACTCGACGATCGACTCGATCTGGTCCCAGTCGTGGTGCGCGCCCGGCGCGCCGATCGCCCACGCGACCACCTCCTCGTCGGCGTCTTCGGCCACGAACCCGGACTGGAACTCGCCGGGCGCGAATCGGATCGCCTCGTCGGGGCCGACCTCGACGCGCTCGCGGTCGCGCCCGACCTCGAACGTGGCGGTACCCGAGAGCACGTAGAATATCTCCTCCTGGTCGCCGTGGGTGTGGAGCCCGCCGGAGAAGCCGTCCCCGGGCGCGAGCTCGAAGTAGTTCATCGCGACGTGGTCGGTACCGAGTGCGCGCGAGACAGGCTTTCGGAGGTCGTGGACGTCCATCGGGTTCGTGACGACGTCGACGTCGTCGATCGCGACTCGCTCCATGCGAGCCGGTCGCAGGGGAGTCCCCTAACGCTGTCGGCGGGGCGAGAGATCGTCGGCCGAAGCGGGCCGACGCCGAAGATCGCTCGGCCAAACCTGACGCGACCCGACAGTTTATCCGTGTGTACACAGTCCGCACGGGTACGAATGACGCGAGACGAACGCGTTCGTTCGGAGGATAGAGGAAGTCGCCTCACGGCGGCTGGCCGCGAAATTCTCCGGCGATAAGGACGACGGGGCACGACCGCCCCGCGGCGGCACCGACCCCGAGACCACCGCAGAGCCGACGGACCATCTTTTGACCCGAACCACACTCACCGACCGCGACGAGGTACAGCTGTTAGACACCACGCTGCGCGACGGCGAACAGATGCCCGGCGTCTCCCTGACGCCCGGGGAGAAGGTCGACGTCGCCCGCGAGCTCGACGCCGCCGGCGTCCACCTGATCGAGGCCGGCTCGGCGTGCACCTCGGAAGGCGAGCGCGAGGCGATCCGCCGCGTCGCCGACGAGGGACTGGACGCGACCGTGACGAGCTTCGCCCGCGGGGTTAAGCGGGACGTGGACCACGCGCTCGACTGCGGCGTCGACGGCGTGAACCTCGTCGTCCCCGCCTCCGACAAGCACGTCGAGACGAAGGTGGGGTCGACCCGCGACGAGGTCGTCGAGACGACGGTCGAACTCGTCGAGTACGCGAAAGACCACGGGCTGTGGGTGGAGGTGCTCGGCGAGGACGGCTCGCGCGCCGACCTCGACTACCTCGACCGCCTGCTCGGCGCCGGCCTCGACGCGGGCGCGGACCGGATCTGCTACTGCGACACCGTCGGTGCGGCCGACCCCGAGCGCACCGCCGAGGTGGTCTCCCGGCTCGCCGCCCTCGGCCCGACGAGCCTCCACACCCACGACGACCTCGGGTTCGGCCTGGCGAACGTCCACGCCGGGCTGAAGGCGGGCGCCGACACCGTCCACGGCACCGTCCTCGGCGTCGGCGAGCGCGCGGGCAACGTCGCGCTCGAAGAGGTCGCGATCGCGCTCGGCGAGTCGTACGACGTCGACACCGTCGAGCTGGAGCGACTCTACCGGCTCTGCCGGACCGTCTCGGAGGCGACCGGCGTCGCGCTCCCGCCGAACAAGGCCGTCTGCGGCGCCAACGCCTTCGCCCACGAGTCCGGCATCCACACCGACGGGACCCTCAAGGACGGGACGATGTACGAGCCGTACCCGCCGGAGACGGTCGGGCGGGAGCGCCGACTCGTCCTCGGCAAGCACGCCGGCCGGGCCGGCGTGAAGGCCGCGCTCGCCGAGCACGACGTGGCGGTCGACGACGACGAGCTGCGCGAGGTCGTCGCCCGCGTGAAGGAGCTCGGCGAGCGCGGCAAGCGCGTCACGGACGCCGACCTGCTCGCGATCGCCGACGACGTGCGGGGCCGCGAGCGCGAGCGCCACGTCGAGCTCGTCGACCTCTCGGCGACCTCCGGGGGCAACCTCCCGACCGCCTCGGTCCGGCTCCGCGTCGGCGACGACGAGCGCGTCGCCTCCGGCACCGGCGCCGGCCCGGTCGACGCCGGGCTGGAGGCGGTCCGCGCGGCGCTCGCGGGCGACGAGTCCGACTCCGGAGCGGAGGGAGCGGCCGATCACGACGGCGTCGCGTTCGAGCTCGACTCCTACCACGTCGACGCGATCACGGGGGGAACCGACGCGGTCGTCACGGTCGAGGTCGACCTCTCGCGGGGCGACCGCTCCGTGAGCGTCTCCGCGTCGGACGCGGACATCACCCGCGCGAGCGTCGTCGGGATGGTCGACGGGCTCGACCGCCTGCTCGCGGCGGAGGCGGACGCCGCGGACGCCGAGCCGGGCGCCGTCGCCGACGACTGAGCCCGCGGCGTCTGACGAGGTTTTTACCTGATGGCGTCCGACCTCGGGGTGTGAGCGTCGTCGTCGCGATCAAACCGTCCGCGCGCAAGCGGAACGCGAAGGTGGGACGGCTCGTCTTCGAGGACGGGTCTCGCCACGCGTTCGAGAGCCGCGCGGCCGCCGAGCGCTGGGCGGACGACCTCTCGGCCGGCGACGGCCACGTCTGGGTCGCGAGCGCGCACCCCCGCGACGACGACGACGCCGACTGTTACCTCGTCTCGCGGGCGACGAACGCGAAGCTGGAGGCCGCCTACGACAAGCGCCGCCGACGGCTCAGGGGCGACCCGGGCTCCGAGCAGGAGTCGCTCGGCGGCGAGCCCTGACCGAACGGCCCCGGCGGCGGCGAGTTGCCGCTACTCGTCCGCGGGCGGGCCGTCGCCGGACGCGGCGTCGGGCTCGGCGCCCGGCCCGGACCCGCGCGCGTCCATCATGTCCGCGGCGCGGCTCGCCCAGTCCGTGTAGCGGAAACCGGCGGCGACGAGGAGCGCCATCCACGCGTACGCCGCGGACACACCGACGTACGCGCCTTCGGGGCCGAACCCCGCGGTGCGACCGAGCAGCCACGAGAGGCCTAAGAAGAGCCCGAACATGCCCGAGACGCGCGCGACGAGGGGAATCCGCGTCTCGCTGGCGCCCTGGAGCGACCCGGAGAGCGCGGAGAAGCAGGCGAGCGCGGCGCCCGCGACGCCGTACACCCGCGCGAAGTCGACCGCGGACGCGATCGTCGGGGCGTCGTCGGTGAACACCGGGACGATCCGCGGCGCGGCGACGACGAGTCCGAGCCCGATCGCGCCGACCGTGAGCACGCCGAGGCTCGCAACGGCCCAGCCGTTGAACCGCGCGGCCTCCGGGTCGCCCTCGCCGAGCGCCTGCCCGACGAGGATCGACGCCGCGACGTTGTAGCCGCGCGAGAGCGGCCCGGTCACCTGCTGGTAGACGCGGCGGCCGATCTGGAAGCCGGCGTTGACCGTCTCGCCGAAGCCGAGGAGGAGCGCGTTGAAGGGGAACTCCGCGATCTCGGAGCCGAACCCCTCCAGCACGCGGGGGGCGCTCACGACGAGGAGCTGTTTGGCGATCGTGAGGTCGCGCGGCCACGCGAACTCCGCGTCGGTCCACGACCCCCAGATGGCGACGCAGAGCAGGCCGGCCGTGAGCACGTTGGCGCCCGCGGTCGCGAGGCCGACGCCGAGGACCTCCAGCCGCGGGAGGCCGAACAGGCCGAGCCCGAGGACGACGGAGCCGGCGATGTTGACGGAGTTGGCGGCGATGTTGACGTACATCGGCGTCCGGGTGTCGCCGGTGCCTTGGAGCGCGCGGGCGCCGACGAGGGCGACGTGGCGGGCGGGGGCGGTGGCGAACACGATCGCGAGGTACGTCGAGCCGAGGTCGACGACCGCGGGCGCGGTCTCCTCGCCGACGATGCGGCCGAACACGTCGATCGCGAGCTCGCCGAAGAGGAACCCGAAGAGGACGAACGGGACCCCCGCGAGCGCGCCGAGCAGGATCGCCTGCGTCACCGCCTCGTCGCGGTTCTCCGCGGCGCCGGCGCCGGTGTCCTGCGAGGAGAGCGCGATGGCGCCGCCGCCGAGGCCGAGCCCGATCCGCAGCGGGAACCGGGCGTACAGGTCCGCGAGGCCGATGGCGACGACCGCGGCCGGCGAGAACAGCGCGGTGACGAGGATGTCCGTCGTCCGCATCGCGGTGCGGAACGTCTGCTCGGCCATGACGGGCCACGCGAGCGCGAACACGCGCTTCCAGACGCGCCGCAGCCGCGGGAAGTCCATGTGACCTTCCCGACGGTCGCCCGCGGTATTGATATACCGGAGCCGGTCGGCGTCGCCGGCACTCGGCGTCGCGAGGGGCGATCGCACCTCCAGCCGACCGCGTCGGGCCGGGAGCGCCCGAACGTTGAAGCCCGCGAGCGACCCACGGCCCCCATGGACGTCTTCGTGTACGGGACGCTGACCGAGCCGGAGCGGGTCGCCGAGGTCGTCGACTCGTACGTCTTCGTCGGCCCCGCGACGCTCGACGGCCTCCGCCTCGTCGAGGGGCGGTACCCGACGCTCGCGCCGGGCGGCGAGACGGCGGGACGGCTCCTCCGGACGGAGGCGGTCGACGCGCTCGACGCGTACGAGGACGTCGACGGCGGACTGTACGTCCGCGAGGCCGTGCCGCTCGACGCGCCGACCGGGCATCCCGACACCGCCGCGGTGTACGTCGGCGACCCCGACCGCCTCGACGCGGACGCGACGTGGCCCGGATCCGGCCCGTTCGCCGACCGGGTGCGATCGGTCCTCGCCGAGCGGGACGTGCGGGTGCGGCTGACCCCCCGAGATCCCGTCTGACGGAGCGATGACGGCGCCGCAGTCGTGCGTTTTCACTTTCGCTCTGGTAGCCTCACCTTTTTGTATTCCCGTCGCCTCGTTTCACTCGCACGTCACACGCGTGCATTCCCCCCTTATCACCCGCGAGCCGCCGGGCCGTCGACCCGGATCGGCGCGCAGGCCGGGGCGCCGGCCGACGCGACGACCGCGACGCGGCGGCCGCGGCCGCTCGCCGTCACTCCTCGGTCGAGGCCGACCGGAACCGATTAGCGGTCGGCGCGGCGACGAGGTTCCATGCTCACACTCGCCGACATCCGCGAGGCGCGCGAGCGGGTCTCGGGCGTCGCCCGGCACACGCCCTTGGAGCGGTCGCGCTCGTTCTCCGAGATGAGCGGCGCCGACCTCCACCTCAAGTTAGAGAACTTCCAGCGCACCGGCGCGTTCAAGATCCGCGGCGCGATGAACCGGATCGAGACGCTCTCCGAGGCGGAGCGGGAGGCGGGCGTCGTCACCGCGAGCGCCGGCAACCACGCGCAGGGCGTGGCGCTGGCGGCCAGCCGCGCCGGCGTCGACGCCACCGTCGTGATGCCGAAGTTCGCGCCCGTCTCGAAGGTGAAGGCCACCCGCGGGTACGGCGCGAGCGTCCGCTTAGAGGGCGTCGACTACGACGAGGCGCAGGCGTACGCGCACCGGCTGGAGCGCGAGGAGGGTCGCACCTACGTCCACGCGTTCGACGATCCCGTCGTGATGGCGGGGCAGGGGACGCTCGGCTTGGAGATCGTCGACGACTGCCCCGACCTCGACACCGTCGTCGTCCCGATCGGCGGCGGCGGGCTGATCTCCGGGGTCGCGGTCGCGATAAAGGAGCAGCTCCCGGACGTCCGCGTCGTCGGCGTTCAGGCGGAGGGCGCCGCCTCGGCCGCGAAGTCGCTGGAGGCCGGCGAAGTCACGGAGATCGACAGCGTCGACACGATCGCCGACGGGATCGCGACGCGGTCGGTCGGCGAGGAGACCCTCGAAGTGATGGAAGAGTACGTCGACGAGGTCGTCACCGTCGACGACCGCGAGATCGCCTTGGCGCTCACGCTCCTCTTGGAACGCGCGAAGACGCTCGTGGAGGGCGCGGGCGCGGTCGCGCTCGCCGCCGTCCTCTCCGACGCCTTCGAGTACGACGACGGCGAGACGGTCGTCGCCGCGCTCTGCGGCGGCAACATCGACCTCAACCGCCTCGGCACCGTGATCCGCCGCGGGCTGGTCCAGATGGGCCGGTACCTCAAGATCACGATCGATTTAAAAGACCGCCCCGGCGAACTGGAGCGCGTCTCCAGCATCGTCGCGCGCACCGGCGCGAACGTGTACGCGGTCCACCACGACCGCACCTCCCGCGACGTGGCCGTCAACGCCGCCGAACTCGAACTCGAACTGGAGACCGACGACGCCGAACACGCCGCCGACATCGTCGACGCGCTCGAAGCCGAGGGGTACGAGGTGGAGATTCTGTCGTGAGGCGAGCGATCACGACGACCATTTATAAATAGAACCGCGGTGGCGCGCGCCTGCGAGCGGCCGCCCCCGGCGGCCGCGAGGAGCACGCGCGAGGGAGTCGGCCGCCCGGAGCAACGCGGAGGGCGGCCGACGAGGCTGGGGAGGCGTGAGGCTGCGGTGCCGTGCGGGGTGGGACTCAAAGGGGCAGCCGGGAGGCGGGCGCAGGCGATGCAAGCACCGCAGGAGCGAGTGAAACGGGCGACGAGGAGCGTGGTTCGAGAGAGCGAAGCTCTCTCGTCATCACGAAAGGCGCTCCGCGCCTTTCGAACGACAGCGAGCGTGCGCCCGCCTCCCGGCTGGGGCCTTGAAGTCGTTCACCGTCGATCTACGGTCAGCTATTTATAAACGAACGGCTGGCCTTGAAGTCGTTCACCGTCGATCTACGGTCAGCTATTTATAAACGAACGGCTGGGCTTTGAACTCGTTCAACGCCGGTGGAACATCAATCTCCGGACGAGTTCGCGGAGTCGTCCGTCTGTTCCGGGGCCGAAACGCTTCCGCTCACGCTCGTCGACCCGCCGAGGAGCGAGGAGTCCGAGTCGCCGCGCAGCGTCGTGACCGTCTCGCCGTCCTGTTTCACGATCAGGGTCCAGGGGTCGTCGCCCGCGGGGATCCGCATCGTACCGTTGTAGCGGACGACGCCCGAACACGACCGCGACGCGTTCCCGACCTCCTCGATCGGAACGTCGAGGACGTAGGCCGACTCGTTCAGTCGTTCGAACGTCGGGCCGCCGACGGCGTGTGAGGAACTCGGCAGCGAGACGTTTCGAGCGTACGTTATTTCCGTGTTTCTTGGGCCGGCGGCCACCGATGTCGAACCGTTGGCCGCGAACTCGTCGGGACAGCGGACGTCGTCGGTGTCGAACTGAAGCAGCGCCGGCGGCTCGCTCGCCCCGCCGAGGAGGCCGCCGGGCCCGCCCGACACGGGGCCGGCGAGGGCGACGGCGCTACCAGTTACGAACAACGCGAGCGCAGCGGCGACGACGGCCAGACCGCGTCTGTTCATCTCGTCTCGAACGACGGAGGCGCCGCGGATAGTACCACGCATAACGCAAAGAGAGGTTTGCGTCACCGATCGCCTCACGGGTGCGGACGGGGCCGTCGGGGCGGCGAACCGGACGCGCCCGAAACGACGAACCGCCGCTCAGTCGTCCGCGGCCGCGGCGTCGACCTCGGCCTCGTACAGCTCGCCGGCGCGCTCGCGCTCGGAGAGGTACTCGTCGGCGTCGAGCGCGGCCTTCACGCCCATCCCGCTCGCGGTGGCCGCCTGCTGGTAGTGGAAGTCGACCACGTCGCCCGCGCCGAAGAGGCCCTCGACGCCCGTACGCGTCTGTCCGCCGCCGCGGCCGCCCTCGGTTATCAGGTAGCCGTCGTCGTCGGTCTCGATGCCGGTCCCCTCCAAGAAGTCGGTGTTCGGCGTGTGGCCGATGGCGTAGAAGACGGCGCCCACGTCGAAGTCGTACTCGTCGACCTCGTCGGCGGTCGCGGGGTCGTCGAGCTTCTCCTTCGGGTGACCGTCGGGGTGCTCGACGAGGGTCACGTGATCGATCCCGTCCTCTGGCGTGCCGTGGATCTCGGTGAGCTCGGTGTTGAGGAGCAGCTCGATGTCGCCGTCCTCGACGGCGTCCATCGTGCGCTCGATCCACACGTCCTCGGCGCGGAACTCCTCGCGGCGGTGGGCGACGTAGACGGTGTCCGCGAACTTCGTCAGGAAGTTCGCCTCCTCCATCGCGGCGTCGCCGCCGCCGACGACGAGCATGTCCTCGTCGCGGAAGAACGCGCCGTCGCAGGTCGCACAGGTCGAGAGGCCGTACCCCATCAGCTCCTCTTCGCCCGGGACGCCGAGCGTCCGGGCGCTGGCGCCCGAGGCGGCGATGACGGCGTCGGCGGTGTACACGTCGCCGTCGGAGAGCGCGACGCGGAAGTGGCCCGCGGGCTCCTTCGAGACGTCCTCGATGACGCCGTTGCGGGCCTCGGCGCCGAACTTCTCGGCCTGCTCTTTCATGTCGTTGATCAGGCCCGGCCCGGAGACCCCCTCGGGGAAGCCGGGGTAGTTCTCCACGTCGGTCGTCAGCGTGAGCTGGCCGCCCGGCTCGTCGCCCTCGATGAGCAGCGGGTCGTTGTTCGAGCGCGCGGCGTAGATCGCCGCCGAGAGCCCCGAAATACCGGTGCCGGCGATGATCAGTCGACGGTGTTCGACGATGTCGTCGGTCATATCGAACAGTTGGCCGGCGCGTCGTATGTACGTTGCGACCGTTGCGCGGTTTCCGCACGACCGGCCTGCCACTCCGTGACAATCTCCCGACGACGGGACCGCACCGCGACCGCACCGCGACCGCCCGCACCGCGACCGCACCACGACCGCCCGCACCACGACCGCACCACGACCGCCCGCACCGCGACCACACCACGACCGCACCACGACCGCCCGCACCGCGACCGCACCACGACCGCCCGCACCGCGACCGCACCACGACCGCCCGCACCGCGACCACACCACGACCGCCCGCACCGCGACCGCACCACGACCGCCCGCACCGCGACCGCACCGTACCCGGCGGCCTACCGCACCGCGACGAACACGCTCCGGTCGTCGCCGGGGCCGTACCCGTCCGCGACGTCGACGTCGCCGAACCCGGCCGCGGCGAGCGCGTCGGCGATCCGGTCGTCGGCGAACGGCGTCATCCGCCGTCGATCCGTGAACGCGTCACCGTCGCGGGTGAACGTCACCGCCCGCCAGTCGAGCCGTCCCTCGCCGGTCGCAACGTGGTGCGCGACGCGGACGTACTCGATCGCGCCCTCGGCGTCGCGGCCCACGTCCAGTCCGGGTCGATTCCCGTCGGGCGGCAGCGGGGAGTTGTCGAAGACGAGGACGCCGCCCGGCCGCAGACGGTCGCGGAGCGCGGCCAGCGCGGGATCGAGATCCCTCGGCGCGAGGTGGTTCACGACGCCGCGGATCGCGACGGCCGCGTCGAACGGTGCCGAGTCCGCCAGGTCCGGGTCCGGAAGGCCAGTCAGGCAGAACTCGACCGATCCCGGGGCGTCGCCGTCACCGAAGTCGTCGTCGCCGACGCCGGCGTCCACGCCGGCGCACTTCTCGCGTGCGACGTCCAGCATTCCCTCGTGGACGTCTATCGCGGTCACGTCGAGCCCGCGGGCCGCGAACCGGCGGGTGTGCTCGCCGGTGCCGCAGCCGACCTCCAGCAGGCGCTTGGGGGCGACGCCGCCGAGGTCGACCCCGCGGTCGGCGAGCGTGTCGCGGACGAAAGCGACGTCGCGGTCGTAGTCCCACTCGGACTGGATCGCGTCGTACAGCCGGGGGCGCTCGACGTAGAGGCCGTCGGACATGGCGGCGACGGCGAGGGGATCGGCGGCCGGCGAGGAGTGTCTTACGCCGCCGCGTGACCGGTTCGCACGCCCCGGCCTCAGTCCGTCGGGAACTCCGGCGGGAGCCCGGTCGGCTGGGCGGGCGCGTCGTCGAGCGCCTCGAAGAACCGCCCGGCGACGAACGCCTCGACGACGTCCGACAGCGACTCCGACTCGGAGACCTCCGAGAGGATGCCGAGCGGGACCTGCGCGCCGGCCATCGAGGCGTGCCCCCCGGCCGAGCCCACGGGGTCGAGCGCGTCGCGTAAGAGTTCGCCGGCGTCGAGGTCGGCGCCGCGGGCGCGGGCGGAGCCGTAGATCACGCCGTCCATGTAGCCGTAGACGAACGTCACCGTCACGTCCTCCAGATCCAAGAGGCGCTCGGCCGCCTGCGAGAGCGCGTCGCGGTCGGAGATCTCGCCGACGCAGGAGGCGGCCACCGACCCGCGGACGTCGCGGTTCTCGATGGCGGCCGCGAGGACGCGCAGCGTCTCCGGGCTCACGCTCGGGCTCTCGACGCGTTCGAGCGTCGACTCGTCGGCGTGCGCGAGCAGCGCGGCGGCCGCCTCGAAGTCGTCGGTGGCGGTCGCGCGCGTGAAGTCCTTCGTGTCGATCCGGATGCCGTACAGAAGCGCCGTGGCGAGGTCCCGCTCCGGCGCGATCCCGTACCGCGAGAGGTACTCGGAGATGAGCGTGCTCGTCGCGCCGATCTCGGGGCGGATGTCGACGAACGACCCCGCGACCGGCCCCCGCGGCGGGTGGTGGTCGACCACGACGTCGACGGGATGGCCCTCCGGGAGGCTGTCGTTGATCCCCGCGCGAGAGTGGTCGACCAGGGCGACGCCGCCGTACGCGTCGAGGTCGACCTCGTCGAACGACCGCAGCCCGATGTCGAGGAGGTTCACCAGCGCGCGGTTCTCCTGATGGGCGATCTCGCCGCCGTAGCAGGCGTCCGCGTCGACGCCGATCGACGCCGCGATCCGCGCCAGCCCGATCGCGCTCGCGATGGCGTCCGGGTCCGGGTTGTCGTGCGCGACGACGAGGAGCGGCCCGGAGAGGCGACGGAGCGTCCCGAGCAGTCGGGCGGGCTTCTCGCCGCCGTCGTCCGCGGGGGCGAACTCCGCGTCGGCGGCGCCGCGGCCGTCGTCGAGGCCGACCGCCTCGAAGACGCGGTCGGCGACCGCCTCGACCGGGTCGACCACGCGGTCGGCGGCCGCCTCGACCGCCGCCCGCTGCTCGTCGGTCGGCGCCGTCCCGAGGTGCGCGACGATCAACGCCTCAGGGTACCGCTCCCGGGCCGCCCGCGCGGCGGCGACGTTTCGCTCGGCGTCGTCGCTCGCGATCAGCACGACGGCTGCGCTGTCGGGGTAGGTCCCGGGGTCGGTCGGGTCGGCCTCGACGGTGGCGACGTTGCGGTCGCGCAGCGTCGACACCCAGCCGGTGTCGTCGGTGATCGCCACCAGGTCGTCGCGCCCGCCGCGCTCGTCGCGGGCGTGTTCGACGAGCGCGCTCCCGACCGCGCTACAGCCGAGCAGCAGGCGCCGGGTCATACGGGCGCGAGGGGGTCGCGAGGCAAAACGCTGCCGTCGGCGCGGCGCGAGACCGGGACCGGAGGCCGGGTCCGAGTCATTCCGCGCCGTCTCCGTCGCGCAGCGCCCCGTTCACCGCGGCGGCGACGTCGACCGCGGCCCGGTTCTCGCCGACGTCGTGGACCCGAACGATGTCGGCGCCGCGGTCGGCCGCGAGCGCGGTGCCCGCGACCGTCGCGTGCTCGCGGTCGTCGGCGTCGCGCCCGACCGCGCCGTACAGCGACTTGTGCGAGTGGCCGACGAGGACCGGGCAGCCGAGCGCCGCGAACTCCCCGCAGCGAGCGAGCAGCTCGAAGTCCTCGGCCGGCGACTTCCCGAAGCCGAGCCCGGGGTCGACGATGACGCGGTCGCGGTCGATGCCGGCCGTGTCCGCCAGCGCGAGCCGCTCGCGGAGGGCGTCCACCGCCTCGCTCACCACGTCGTCGTACTCGGGGTCGGCGTCCGGGTCGACCGGCGCGTCGAGGCTGTGCATCACGATCACCGGGCAGTCGGCGTCGGCGACGACCGACCGCATCTCCGGGTCCTCCAGCCCGGTCACGTCGTTAATGACGTCCGCGCCCGCGTCGAGCGCCGCCTCGGCGACCGCCGGCTTCCGGGTGTCCACCGAGACCAGCACGTCACCCGACTCGACCGCGGGCACCGACTGGATCGCCTCGACCGTCGGCACGACGCGCTCGATCTCCGCCTCGACCGGGACCGGCTCCGCGCCCGGTCGGGTCGACTCCCCGCCCACGTCGACGACGTCGACCCCCGCGTCGACCATCCGCTCGACGCCCGCGACCGCGTCGTCGAGGTCGGCGTGGCGCCCGCCGTCGTGGAAGGAGTCCGGCGTGACGTTGAGCACGCCCATCACCGCGGTGCGGTCGCTCCACGGGAAGTCGGGGGTGGCCTCGTCGGCGTCGCTCTTCTCTTCCGTTCCGCCGATCCCGTCGGTCTCGATTCCGACCGCCGCGGCGAGGTCGGCCGCCACCCCCCCGAGCCCGCCGCCGTCGGCCGCGTCGAGGCGGTCGACGAGCGCCCGGATCTCCGCGACCGTCCCCGCGACGGTGACCGGGACCTGCTCGCCGCTCGCCCCGCGGTCCTCGCCCGCGCCGAGGCCGCCGAGCGCCGCGTCGCCGCCGACCGCCCGGGCCTCGCTCGCGACGCGCTCGGCGCGGTCGCCGCGCAGTCGGAGGGTGAGGACCCGGTGGTCGACGCCGTCCCGGTGGGCCGCGACGCCCTCGGGCGGGACCCCGGCCGTGTCGAGCGCGTGTTCGGCGTCCTCGGCGTCCCGAACGGCCCGCTCCCGGACCGTGCGCATCTGAGCCGCCCGGGCCTCCGCGACCGCGAACAGCGAGCCGACGAGCAGCACGCAGTCCCCCTCGTCGGCGCGGTCGACCGCCGTCGCGAGCGCGTCGGTCACGTCGTCGCCGGCCGTCACCTCGCCGACGCCCGCCGACCGGAGCGCGGCCGCGAGCACCGTGGGGTCCTCCGCCCGGTCGATGGCGGGCCGACAGGTGACCGCGGTCGCCGCCTCGGGGAGCGCCGCGGCCGTCTCCGCGTGGTCCTTGTCGTGCATCGCGGCGTACACGAGGTGGAGGTCGTCGTAGTCGTACTCGTCGAGGGTCGCGGCGAGCGTGCGGGCGGCCGCGGGGTTGTGCGCGCCGTCGAGGACGGTCAGCGGCGCCGTCTCGACCACCTCGAACCGCCCCGGCCACGTCGCCCGCGCGAGGCCGTCGCGCACGGCGCGCTCGCCGAGGTCGGTCCCCAGCGCCGCCGCGGTCCGGTCCGCGAGCGCGACGGCGACCGCCGCGTTCGCGGCCTGATGCCGGCCGACGAGGGGGAGCCGGTAGGTCCCCTCGCGCTCGCCGCTGAGCGAGACCTCGGCGTCGGTGGCGCTGACCCGACCCTCGTAGGTCGCCGCGAGCGCGGGCGGGTCCTCGGTCTCATCGGATTCGGAGCGCCCGGCGCCCCCGTCGCCGGTCACGCGCGTCACCGGCGCGCCGGCTTCGCCGGCGACCTCGCGGACCACGTCGAGCGCCTCGCCCTCGCAGGCGGTGACGAACGGGGCGTCCGGACGGGCGATCCGAGACTTGGTGCGGGCGATCTCCTCGATCGTGTCGCCGAGGACCGCGGTGTGTTCCAATGAGACGTTCGTCACGGCGGTCGCGACGGGGTCGACCGCGCTCGTCGCGTCGTACTCGCCGCCGAGGCCGACCTCCAGGACCGCGACGTCGACCTCGCGGCGCGCGAACTCCCGGATCCCCATCGCCGTCACGACCTCGAAGAAGGTGAGCGGCTCGCCGGCGGCCGCGCGCTCGATCAGCCAGGGGCGCACCTCTGCGACGAAGTCGGCGATCGCCGACTCGGTCATCTGTCGGCCGTCGACGCGGACCCGCTCGGCGAGCGCCGAGAGGTGCGGCGAGGTGTACAGCCCCACCGACAGCCCCGCCTCCCGCAGGACCGACTCCGTCAGCCGCGCCGCGCTCCCCTTCCCGTTCGAGCCGGCGATCTGGACGAACGGCACGTCGTCCTGCGGGTCCCCGAGGTGCGCTAACAGCGCCTCGACCCGCTCCGTGCCGGGCTTGACCGAGAAGCGGCGGAGGTCGAAGAGGAACGCCGCCGCCTCGTGGTAGTGCATACGCCGTGGGTCGGCGGCGCGTCGCTTATGCGTAACGGAGCGGGCCGGGCCGACCGAAAAGCAACCCTTACGCGCGCCGCGGCCGCATCCGATCGCATGGACGAGACAGCGACCGACGCGGCGGTCGACGCCCCCGCCGACGGGGCGACTCCGGGCGGCCCCGCGGCCGACCCGGTCGTCGTCGGCGAGGGGGTCCGGAAGTCGTACGGCGACGTCGACGCGCTCGACGGGGTCGACCTCGACGTGGCGGCCGGCGAGGTGTTCGGGCTCATCGGCCCCAACGGCGCCGGGAAGACGACGCTGGTCCGCGCGCTCACGGGGACGACCGAGGCGGAGGGCGACCTGCGCGTGTTCGGCGCGCCGCCGAGAGAGGTCGATCCCGCCCGGATCGGGCTGCTCCCGCAGTCGTTCGACCCGCCCGCGCGGCTCACGGCCCGCGAACTGGTCGACTACTACGGCGGGCTCTACGACGACGCCCGCGACACCGAGGCGGTCCTCGACGACGTGGGGATGGCCGGCGACGCCGACGCCTGGTACGAGACGCTCTCGGGCGGCCAGCGGCGCCGCACCTGCGTCGCGACCGCCGTCGTCAACGATCCGGACCTCCTCTTCCTCGACGAGCCGACGACCGGGATCGACCCCGCCGGCCGGCGTGCGATCCACCGGCTGATCGAGCGGCTCGCGGCCGGCGGGACGACGGTCTTCCTCACGAGCCACGCGATGGACGAGGTCGAGCGGCTCGCCGACCGCGTGGCCATGCTCCGCGACGGGCGCGTCGTCGCCACCGGGGCGCCCGACCGGCTGGTCGCCGAGCACGGCGGCGCGCCCCGGCTCGACGCGGCGACGGCGGAACCGGCGACCGACGAGGTCGTCGAGGCCGTCGCGGCCGGCGTCCGCGAGCGGCTCGGGGGCGACCCGACCGTGGAGGCGACCGACGAGGGGCTCCGAGTGCGCGGCGTGCGGCCAGAGTCCATCGGCGCCGCGGTCGACGCGCTCGACGGCGCCGGGGTCGCGTTCGACTCGCTCTCGTGGTCGGAGCCGTCGCTGGAGGACGTGTACCTGCGGCTCACCGGCGAGGAGTACACCAGACGCGGCCGGGACGCCCCTGAGGGCGTCGCCGACGCGACGCCGGCCACAGCGGCGGACGGGCGGCGCGCACCCGACGACGCGGCGCCGGACGGGGGCGACCGATGACCCGCCTCGGCCGGATCCGGACGGAGGCGGTCGCGGCCGCGCGCTCGTTCACTCGTCGCCGGACGGCGGTGTTCTTCACGTTCTTCTTCCCGGTCATCCTCGTCGTCATCTTCGGCGCGCTGGTCCGGACCCAGCCGACCGGGGGCGGGCTCTTCGCCGAGCCCGCGGGCTACTACATCCCGGGCTACCTCGCGGTCGTCGTCCTGTTCACGCCGCTGTCGCGGGTCGGCTCCGAGATCGCGCGCCACCGCGACGGGGGGCGGTTCGAGAAGCTGGCGACGACGCCCCTCTCCCGCGCCGAGTGGCTGCTCGCGCACACGCTGGTCAACGTGGGGATAATCGGCGCCGCGAGCCTGCTCATCCTCGGGCTCGTGCTGGCGGTGACGGACGCGACGCTGATCGTCTCGCCCGCGCTCGCCGCGCTCCCCCTCTTCGTCGCGGTCGCGGTCGCGCTCTTCTGCGGGCTCGGCGCCGTCCTCGGCGCGCTCTCGGACTCGCAGGACGGCGTGATCGCCGCGAGCAACACGGTCGCGCTCCCCCTCCTCTTCCTCTCCGAGACGTTCGTCACCCCGTCGCTGCTGCCGGAGTGGTTCCTGCCGGCGGTCGCCGCCTCGCCGCTGACGTACTTCGCGCGCGGGACCCGGGCGATAACCTTCGAGGGCGGCGCGTGGGCGGGCGACCTGCTCGTGTTGGCCGCGCTCGCGGCCGCCTTCCTCGCGGTCGGCGCGTACGCGGTGCCGCGGACCGAGTGAGCGGACGCCGGCGAGCGCGGGGCGGGCGGCGCCCCGCGTCGCCCCGGAACCGTCCATTTATGTTCGCAGCCCGCGTCCGAGGGGAACGAGAGGAAAAGCCGTTGACCACCGTTCACTTCACCTGTCCGGACTGCGCGCAGACCATCGAGGTCAACGACGCGATGCGGGAGACGATACTCGACGCCGGCTGTCCGGTGTGTACCGCGGCCGCGACGGAGGCGGACTTCGCCGTGACCTGCGAGTAGTCGCCCCCGCGCCCGTCCTCGGCGATAGAGACGCGTTCGCACACCGCATCCGGTTGCTGAGGCTTTTTGCGTCGACCGCGACAACCGTTCGGCGATGACGCCCGAACTCGACGAGATCGACCTGGGAACCGTGCCGCTCGGCCGGACCGGCCTGCGGACGAGCGAGCTCCAGTTCGGCACGTGGCGGTTCGGCCGCGTGACCGAGGAAGGGAACGTGGAGATCGACGAGGACCGCGCCCACGAGCTGCTCGGCGCCTACGAGGCCGCCGGCGGGCGGTACATCGACACCGCCGACGTGTACGGCGGCGGCGACTGCGAGCGCTGGATCGGCGACTGGCTCGCCGAGCGCGACCGCGAGCGCTACACGGTCGCCTCGAAGGTGTACTGGCAGATCCGCGACGGCGACCCGAACAGCCGCGGCACGAACCGCAAGAACGTCCGGCACCGCGTCGACGCCCTGCTCGACCGGCTCGACACCGACTACATCGACGTCCTCTACATCCACCGCTGGGACGACGAGACGCCCGCCCGCGAGCTGATGAAGACGCTGAACGGGCTCGTCGAGTCCGGCAAGGTCCACTACCTCGGCGCCTCCACGCTCCGTCCGAACGCGTGGAAGGTCGCCCGCGCCAACGAGATCGCCCGGAGCGAGGGGTGGGAGCCGTTCAAAGTACTCCAGCCGCGGTACAACCTCGTCGACCGCGAGGTCGAGGGGGACTACCTGGAGTTCGCGCGCCAGCGCGACCTCGCGGTCTCCCCGTGGAGCCCGCTCGGGCAGGGCTTTTTGACCGGGAAGTACGACCGCGACGCCGACCTCCCCGACGACTCGAAGGCCGCCGAGTCGAGCCGGTTCCAGGAGGCGTACCTCACCGAGGAGAACTTCGACGTCCACGACGAACTCGACGCCGTCGCCGACGAGGTGGACGCCTCGCCCGCTCAGACCGCGCTCGCGTGGCTCACGCACCGCGACGGCGTGGCCGCGCCCATCGTCGGCGCCCGGACGGTCGACCAGCTGCGCGAGAACCTCGCGGCCGCGACGATCGAGCTCTCCGACGACCAGGTCGACCGCCTGACGGCCGCCAAGCCGGGCCCGTACGACGAACTCTGAGAAAAGCGAACGCGGTCGCCGACTACTGCTCCGCGCAGTAGTCGACGAAGTTCCGCAGGATCTTCAGCCCCGTCTCGCCGCTCTTCTCGGGGTGGAACTGCGTGCCGAACACGTTGCCGGCCTCGTTGGCGACGACGGCCGGGAAGTCGACGCCGTAGTCCGCGGTGGCGACGACCGCGTCGGCGTCGTCCGGCGCGGCGTAGTAGGAGTGGACGAAGTAGGCGTACTCGCCGTTAACCCCGTCGACGATCGGGTGGTCGCGCGCGACCTCCAGCTCGTTCCACCCCATGTGGGGGACCTTCCGGTCCACGTCGAACCGGACGTTGGTGCCGGGGACTAAATCGAGGCCCGTCACCTCGCCTTCGCCCTCGTGGTCCGCCTCCTCGCTCGTGGTGAGGAGCATCTGCATCCCGAGGCATATCCCGAAGAGGGGGCGGCCCGCCGCGGCGTGGTCGGTCAGCGCCTCGCGCAGGGGGCCGGCGTTCTCCATCCCCTCGCGGAACGCGCCGACTCCGGGGAGGACGACGCCGTCCGCGGCCGCGAACGCATCGGGGTCGTCCGTTATCTCGACGGAGGCGCCCGCGCGTTCCAGCCCGCGGGTCGCCGACCGGAGGTTCCCGAGACCGTAGTCCACGAGGGCGACGGACACCTCTCGATCCGTTGGAGATTCGTCCATGTTACCGATATATCATCTGCGTGGAAGTCAGTTTCTATCCGGGATCGGTTACAGAGCAGTATATACCTGTACGTATATTTGAACAGCAACACTTTTGATAGATCAGTAGAACGCCAATATGTACTCCTCATGGAGCGACGACGCCAATTCCTCAAGGTCGCGGGCGCAGCAAGCATCGTTGGACTGGCCGGCTGTAGCGGCGGCGACGGCGGCGACGGGTCGGACGGCTCCGACGGGTCGGACGGCTCCGACGGCTCCGACGGGTCGGACAGCGAACCGGAGATGACCTTCGGCGGCGACGGCACGGTCGACTTCGGCATCTCGCCGTCCGTGCCGCAGGAAGACCTCAACGTACAGTACTCCCCGCTCGAAGACCACATCGGGAGCTACCTCCGGGAGAACTACGACGTCCCCAGCGACCTCAGCGTTGAGGGGACCATCGGAAGCAACTACAGCGCCATCATCCAGTCTCTCGGCCAGGGAACGCTGGACATCGCCGAGACCGGCCCGTTCGCGGCCGCCCTCGGCGTGAAGACCGGGAACGCGGAGATCATCCTCCAGCGGTACGGCTACGGCGGTTGGACCTACAAGAGTATCATCGCGACGCCGAACGACAGCGACATCACCGAGCTGTCCGACCTCTCCGGGAAGACGGTCGCGTTCTCCGACCGGCTCTCGACGAGCGGCGCGCTGTACCCGCTGTACAGCATGTCGAACCAAGGGGGCCTCGACGTCGGCGAGCTCCCCGAGGGCAACGGCTCGCAGGCCGAGTTCGACGCCCGCTTCGCCGGCGGCCACGTCGGCTCGTACACCCTGCTCGAACAGGGCCGGGTCGACGCGGCCGCGATGGGCGGGTTCGTCCGCGACACGGGCACCGGCCCATCGCCGGAGGCGTGGCAGGAGGTCGCGACGACCCTCCACGAGGACGAGGGCCTGCCGCGCGCCCCGGTCGTGGTCTCGCCCGAGCTGAGCGACGACGTGAAGTCCGCGCTCCAGGAGTCGTTCCTGGAGGGGCCGGACAGCATCTACTACGGTGCCGACGGCGAGGACGGCACCGAAGACGACCTCTGGTTCAGTCGCGTCCGCGAGGCGACCCAGGACGACTACCAGTCCGTCATCGACGTCGCCGACGAGCTCGGCGTCGGAACCGACATCTTCGGCGAGTAGGGCACCGCTCTCCACCCTAACTTCGGATCACTTTTCACACGATTGGTCCGTTTTCGGACAAAGCCACACCTCATGCCAACGATCGAATTCGAAAACGTCAGCAAGATATACGACGAGGACACCGTCGCCCTCGACGACGTGTCGTTCACCATCGACGAGGGGGAGTTCGTCATCCTCCTCGGTCCCTCCGGTGCCGGCAAGTCGACGATGCTGCGGGTGTTGAACGGGCTCACCCAACCCACCGAGGGCTCCGTCCGCATCGGCGGCGAGGAGCTTCAGGGGAACCGCAGCGGGGTCGGGATGGTGTTCCAGGAACACTACCTCATCGAGAGCAAGACGGCGTTCGGCAACGCGCTGTCGGGAGCGCTCTCCCGGAACGGACTCCTCCGGAGCGCCCTCGGGATACACGACGACGCGGACAAGCGGACCGCCCTGGAGGCCCTCCAGACGGTCGGCCTCCTCGACGAGGCCGGCCAGCGCGCCGAGTCGATGAGCGGGGGCCAGAAACAGCGCGTCGGGATCGCTCGCGCCTTGGTCCAGAACCCCGAGATCGTCCTCGCCGACGAGCCGGTCGCCAGCCTCGACCCGAAGGCCGCCCGCGACGTGATGCGCTACCTCAAGAAGGCGGCGACCGAGCAGGACCTCACCACGATCACCAGCCTCCACCAGGTGAACATCGCGCGCGAGTTCGGGGACCGGTTCCTCGGCATCCGCGACGGCGAGGTGATCTTCGACGGCGACGCCGACGACCTCACCATGGACGAGATGGACCGGATCTACTACGGCGAGGCCCAGGGCGGCAAGACGGTTCCGACCGGCACGAGCGGCGACGAGCTCGGCGAGGCCGACGCCGCCGCCGACGGAGGTGAGCGGGCGTGAGCTCGCCGCCCGACTCGGCGATCGACGACCAGTTCCGCGCGCTCGAACGGCTCCGCCGGCTCAAGTACGTGCTGTGGGGCGTGCTGCTCGCCGCTGTCCTCGGCGTCACCTACTGGGGGCTCGGCTTCATCGGCTTCCAGCCGAACGTCGTCGCGGGGCGGCTCCCCGGGATGTACGAGTTCATCGCGACCGGCTTCTTCCCGCCGGACTTCCAGAACTTCACTATCTACACCAAAGACCAGGGGATCACCGGGCTGCGGGCGATCCCCGCGAGCTTCGGCGACGGCGGCGCGCACATCATCGAGAGCTTCCAGTCGCAGCGGCAGTCGCTGGTGAAGGCGAGCCTGGTGACGCTCCTCCTCGGCTTCATGGGCACCGTGTTCGCCTTCCCGCTCGCGCTCGTCCTCGGCGTCCTCGGGAGCGAGCGCGTCACGCCGTTCCCGTTCAACTTCATCTTCCGGGGCACTCTCAGCGGCATCCGCGCCATCCCCGCCATCGTCTGGATCTTCCTGTACATCCCCATCGGCCCGCCGGGGCAGGTCACGGCGGTGCTCGCGATCGCGACCGACAGCATCGGGAACCTCGGCCGCTTGTTCACCGACGACTTAGAGGAGATCGACGAAGGGCCGATCGAGGCGATCCGGTCGACGGGCGCGTCGGGCACCCAGACCGTGAGCTTCGGCATGCTGAGTCAGGTGTCTCGATCCTTCATCGCGTGGACGCTGTACATCCTCGAGATCAACACCCGGATCGCCATCTCGCTCGGCGTCGTCGGCGCCGGCGGCCTCGGGCTGATGATCCGGAACAGCCAGGACCTCTTCGAGTTCCAGCAGACCGCGGCCGGGCTGATCATGGTGTTCATCGTCGTCCTCGGCATCGAGCTGATCTCCTCGCGCATCCGCGCCCGGCTCCGGCCCGGCGAGCACGAGGGGAAGGGGCTCGTCGAGGCGATCCGCGGCCTGTTCGACGCGAAGAAGTGGCTCGGCGTCGGCGACCGGTCCGACCGGGACTGATCCGGCGTCAGAACTCGCCGAGCCGCGACTGGCCGTCCCCGCCTTCTTCTCCCCGTTCTCCGACGCCGCTCAGCTCCGCCGCCCGCGCGACCGTCTCGAAGAAGCCGTCGCGCTGGCTCCGGTCGTACAGCGTCGCCGCCGGGTGGACGGAGAGGAGGACGCGCCGCGACTCGCCCGCGAGGCGCGCGTCGACCACGTCGCCCGACTCCGACGTGATCGCTACCGAGCGGTCGAGGAGGTGTTCGCTCGGCACCTTCCCGAGGGTCACGATCAGCTCCGGGTCGAGCCGGGCGATCTCCGTTTCGAGGTAGCCGCGGCAGTTCGCCAGCTCCTCGGTCGTCGGGTCTCGGTTGTCGGGCGGCCGGCACCGCACGCAGTTCGTGATCCGCACGTCCGCGCGGGCGAGTCCCGCGTCCCGGAGCGCCTCGTCGAGCACGTCGCCCGAGCGACCGACGAACGGCTCGCCCTCCTCGTCCTCGGTGGCCCCCGGCCCCTCGCCGACGAACAGCAGGTCCGCGTCGGTCGGGCCGACCCCGTCGACGATCCGGCTCCGCGACGCGACGAGCTCGGGGCACCGCTCGCAGGACGGCACGCACAGGTCCTCGTCGAGGCCGGCGCCGTCGCCGCCGTGTTCGCTCATACAGGCGCTGCGGGCGCGGTCGTCTAAGTAGCGTCGGTCGGTCCGGAGCGTTCACTCGCCCGTCACGGCCTCGCGGTGCGCGCTCGCGGCGAGCGCCGCCATCCGGAGCGGCTCGCAGCGCCGGAACCCGTCGCGGGTGAGCCCCCTGACCGCCGCGGCGGCCTCGTCGGAGTCGAGGCCGACCGCGCGGACGAAGCGGGGGTCGTCGGAGTCCGACACGTCCTCGTCCGCGTCCGCGGAGTCGACCGGAACCCGCGGCGGCAGCGACCGGTACGTCGCGAGGCGGTCGGCGAGCGCGTCGCCGTCGAACGCGTCGCGCAGGGCGGGTTCGAGCCCGGGGCTCCGCTCGTAGCTCACGGCGTAGACGGGACGGTCGAGGGTCTCGTGGAGGCGCCGGAGGTCGAGGAGGTTGAACCACGCGGGCGCGACGCCCGCGCAGGCGACGTGGCGGACGTCCTCGCGGTCGAGCGCGCTCCAACAGTCGAGAACGGCGTCGGTCGCGTCGGTCCCGCCGACGGTACAGGTCGCGAACGCGAAGCCGTCCGGCGTCCCGTCGGCGCGGACGACGACGCCGGCCGCGTGGCTCGCGTCGCGGGCGTCAGAGAAGGCGATGCCGAGCGTGCGGCTCGGCGGCGTCACTCACGCGTCCTCGGACTTGATCTCCTGGAGTCGGTCGAGAAGCTCGTCGTTCGAGGCGCCGGGCTCGTAGTCGACGGACCCCTGGTGGGTCTCCTGGGCAGCCCGGACACCGTCGTCGTCGTCGAAGTCCGCGTCCAGGTCCTGATTCTCCTGTTCGGACTCGTCGTAGCTGCCGAAACCCATCTGTGCGTGAGACTAACAGCGGGTGTCAAATAAATCCACGGCCGGTGGTGCCTCCGAAACGCCGCCCCGGGGCCCGAACGCCGCGCGCGCCGCGGCTGTACCCTTTTGTCGCTGCGCGAGCGAGTACGGGCATGGAGCCGATCACCGTCACCGCGGACGCTGAGGAGTTCACCTGTAACGCGTACCTCGTCGCCGGGGACGCGACGACGCTCGTCGACGCCGGAACGATGCCCGGGGTGGACGAGGTGATCGCCGACGCGCTCGACGACGCGGGCGTCGACGGCCTCAACCGCCTCGTCGTGACCCACCAGCACCACGACCACGTGGGGGAGCTCGACGCCGTCGTCGACCGATTCGACCCGCGGGTGTTCGCGTACGCCGACCACCCGCGCCGCGACGTCGCGCTCGCGGACGGCGACGAGATACTCGTCGGCAGCGAGGCCTGCGAGGTCGTCCACACGCCGGGCCACGCCGACGACCACGTCTCGCTCGTCGGCGAGGAGCGGTGCTACTCCGGCGACGTGGTCGTCTACAACGACGGCGCCTTCGACGACGGCTCGTTCGGCCGCACCGACATGACCGGCCAGTCGCGCGAGCGCCTGATCGAGAGCCTCCACGAGATCCTCGACCGCATGCCCGACACCACCGAAGCCATGTTCCCCGGCCACGGCGACGTCTACCGCGCGGCCGACGGCCCGGACACCGTCCGCGAGGTGATCGAGCGCGCGACGGAGCGCGCCGAGCGCCGCGAGCCGAAGTACCCCGAGGAGTGAGCGGGAGCCGTATTTAAATGCGAGCGAGCGCCGGGACCGACCGCCGACTTCGGCGCGTGCCGACGAGCGCCCGCAGGGCGCGAGTCGCACGCGCGAGGGAGTCGCTTGGGGCGGTGGGGCCCGCGACCAGGGGGGGGGGGGCCGGGGGCCACGCGCGGCCGGCGGCGGGAGGGGGGGCCACGCACGGCCGGGCCGCCAAAAGGGGAAAC